>JBILCO010000124.1:0-6541 GCA_044353075.1 Burkholderiaceae bacterium | reverse complement strand
CGTGTGGCCAAACACGGCGGGCGCAGCGTCTCCTCATCATCGGGCAGCGCGGATGCGCTGGAAGCGCTGGGGGCGCACATCCACCTCACACCACAACAAGTGGCCGCTTGCATCGCAGAGACGGGTATCGGTTTCATGTTCGCACCCAACCATCATGCAGCGATGAAGCATGCGGCACCGGTACGCAAAGAGCTGGGGGTACGTACCATTTTCAATATCCTCGGCCCGCTGACCAATCCTGCGGGCGCGCCCAACATCATGATGGGTGTATTCCATCCCGATCTGGTCGGTATTCAGGCGCGTGTGCTGCAGCGACTGGGCGCAAAACATGCGGTCGTGGTCTGGGCGCGTGACAATATGGATGAAATTTCACTGGGCTCCGCGACCATGGTGGGCGAACTGGTCAATGGCGAAATCCGCGAATATGACATCCACCCCGAAGACTTCGGCGTGCAAATGACTTCCAGTCGCCAGCTGCAGGTCGCCAGTGCTGCCGAGTCCAAGGAAAAAATCCTTGAAGCACTTGATAATCGGGCCGGGCCTGCGCGTGACATTGTCCTGTTGAATTCGGGAGCCGCACTTTACGCAGCCGGTGCCGCTGCAAGCATTGCCGAAGGCGTCAGTCGGGCACGAGAAACCATCGCGTCCGGCGCTGCGCGTGCCAAACTCGATCAGTTCGCGCAATTCACGCGCAAGCTGGGCACTTCGTAAAGACCCGCAAAACAATTATTGCCATCACTCTCATGTCCGACATACTAAAAAAAATACTCGATGTAAAAGCTGACGAAGTCGCTGCTGCCAAAAAACATCAGGATCTGAAGAGCCTGCGCCGCGATGTCGAATCTGACCACGCCTCACGCGCACAGATCCGTGGCTTCGAAGCCAGCCTGCGCAACAAAATCGCCGCAGGCAAAGCCGCCGTGATTGCCGAGGTCAAAAAAGCCTCGCCTTCCAAAGGCGTTCTGCGTGAAAACTTTCAGCCGGCCGAGATCGCGCAAAGCTATGCGCAGCACGGGGCCGCTTGCCTGTCCGTTCTGACCGATGTGCATTTTTTTCAGGGCGCGCCCGAGTACTTGCAGCAAGCGCGCGCCGCCTGCGAGATCCCTGCGCTACGTAAGGATTTCATCATCGATCCGTATCAGATGTATCAGGCGCGTGCCTGGGGTGCGGATTGCGTACTGCTCATCGTCGCGGCGCTCGATCATGGCCTGATGGTAGAGCTCGAAGCTTGCGCGCATGAACTGGGGATGGGCGTGCTGGTCGAAGTGCATGATGCTGATGAACTGACTGCCGCACTCCGACTGAAAACAGCCATGCTGGGTATTAACAACCGCAACCTGCGCACTTTCGAAACGAGTCTCGACACCACAATCCATCTGCTGCCGCGCATTTCTCCCGACAAAATGGTCATCACCGAGTCCGGCATTCTCGTTCCCGATGATGTCAAACGCATGCGTGATGCCAACGTTCACGCCTTTCTGGTCGGTGAAGCATTCATGCGTGCTGACGAGCCCGGTGCGGAGCTGGCCCGCCTGTTCGGCTAAGGCTTATCAACGCAGCTCATCAGCGCTGACCAAAGCGCAAAGGATCCAGCCGCTTCAGCCACGCCGGTGCCATCGGCAAGGTTTCGCCGCACAACTCTGCGACCAGTAATTCAGCGCATAGCGGTGCGCAAGCAATCCCGCGCGAACCATGTCCCACGCTTACATACAGACCCTCGGCGATCTGGCCCACCAGAGGCAGCCTGTCCTGCGTGGTCGCGCGCCAGGCGACGCGGCCGCTTTGCAATACGTCAGGGTTATTCGCAAAACCGGGTAGCAAGCGCTGCAGGCGCTGGAAATTTTCCAGATCATCACTCTTGCGACCAGCAGGATCTTCATCCTCGTACTGGATCGTTGCACCTATCGTATGCATGCCGCCGATAGCTGGCGTGACATAGCCATCGCGACAGACAATCACCTGAATCGGCCGCTGCGGCTGTTCGGGAAACACGGACAACTGGCCTCGAGCCCGATCCACAGCCAAGGACACCGGGCTCAGTTGCGTTGCGTAGGCCGTCGCCATGACGACCCGATCAGCAGAAAACAGGTCGCCGTCAGGCAAACTCAGCTGCCACAAGCCATCAGCACCCCGATCAAGACGCGTGACTTCAGCACGAGTGCGTAAATTAATCAGCGGATGATCGAGCAATGCATGAACAAGCGCCACAGGATCCAGCCAGCCAGCATTCGGCAAAAAAAATCCCGGGCCGGCAGGTACCACACCGCACAATTGCGCGGCTGCTGCGCCGACGACTTCCGCGATCTCGCCGTCCGGACGCGTCGCTGCGTAGGCTCGCAACTTGTCATGACGCCGCTGATCGCGCGTCATCCGAAATGCCCCGCAAAATGCGTGCGGTACCTCAGCACCATGTCGGGCGAGCCAATGACGCAGCCAGTCCACGCCGGCGGCAGAAAATTCGGCAATCGGGTTATCGGCGCCACCTGGCTCGGGCCGCACCACAGCCACCGGGTTACCGGATCCGCCGCAGGCAGGCTGCTCTCGCTCCAGCACAGTGACTGGCCTGCCCCGACTGGCGAACTGCCGGGCAATGCTGGCGCCGGCAACGCCTGCGCCGATAATGAGGGTGGATGGAGAGGACAAGAGCGCTGGGGGAATAATTACTGGCAGCGACCTTCGAAAATCAGCAGCGAGGTGGGCATCTCCAGCGTATCGCTGACGGTTGCAGCCACGCGATCGATCACCACTTTGCGCATCGCCTTCTCGGGCGTCAGACCCATGCAGGCAATTAGCTCATCGCTGAGCTTGCAGTCTAGGCCCTCCATCTTCTGGCTTTGAACCACATAACGATGGCGCGCATCGGCCGGTACGGTAGAAGCCGCCCCGCGATGCTCAAAGCGCCGCTTGCCCGAGCAATCGTATTGGATGTCAGCCGCCAGCACAGCCAGCGGCAAACAGAGCATCAGAAGGAAGGCAGAAAACAGTGCAGGCTTCATCTCAAGAACCCAGACATTGGACGCCGCATCATACAATGCACCGGCCCCATTCATTTTCCGGACCCGCGTCGACATGAAAAAAATACTGACCTTGCTGATCCTGTGCTGTGCCACGCCCGTACTGGCCCAGCACTGGGTACGTTACGCAGAAAGTGAGGAAAGCGTGATGTATTTCGACAGTCTGCGCACCCGCAAGATGGGTGATACCGCCTTCGTCTGGGACTTGCATAACCTGCATGGCGACGCCACTGACTCGTCTGGCCAGCACTATCGCTCAGTGCTGTATGCCGTCGAGTACCAGTGCCGCGCCCGCACATGGCGTGTGCTGGGCAGCTCACGCCATGGACAGGCGATGGGGGCAGGCAAGCCCGTTTACGAAGAAGCGGGCGCGACTGCGTTTGTCGCCGCCACACCAGGATCTCGCGCCGAGCAGCTGTTTAATCATGTGTGTGAATAATCGGACAATGCCACAAGCCGCATAACGCAGGACACGCTGAAATCGAAGCTCAGCACTCATGACGGCTGAGGTCCGAACCACCGGTTGAAATCCGCAACATCCGCTTCGGTCAGTGCGCCGGCACGGATGCGCAAGGCAATCAGGTCACGCAGATAGTCATAGCGCGAGCGCGATTGATCTGCGCGTGCGCGCAGCAACCGTTTACGCGCATCCAGCACCTGCATGATCGTGACCACACCCAGTTCATAGCCTCGCTCCTGCGCCTTCACGGTCTGCGTCAGCGCCTCCGCCGCCGCATCGGTGGCGTCAATACGCGCGCGATTGGCCACCGCACTCGCCCAGGCCAGGCGGACCTCGCGCTCGATCTGACGCGTGACCCCTTCCAGCTGCTCGGTCGCGATGTCCAGCTGACGCTGTGCCGAAAGCGCGGCGGCACTGGTCCGCCCGCCCTCGTAAATCGGAATCCGCAATTCAAGGCCGATTGAATCGACGCTGAACCTGGGTCGGGGCGAATTATCAATATCCTGATTCGTATTATTACGCTGATAAAACGCGACCAGTTGCGGCAGATGCTCGGCGCGTGCGGCTGCCGCCGACTGCCGCACGACCTCGATCGCATGACGCCGCGCACTCAATCCGGCATGCAGGGCCAGCGCCTGCTCCACCCAGTGCTGCTCTGACTCGGGGACCGCAGGAAAGCTCCGCCGGTTCATCATCAGTAAGGCGCCGGGCTCGATACCCGCCAGCTCGCGCAGTCTGACGCGTGCCGCTGCCTGCTTGTTCATCGCATCGATTTCCTGCATCACCAGCTGCTGAGTCCAGGCAATCGCTTCCGCCAGATCATTGACTCGCGCCATTTCGCGCGCGCGCATCGCCTTCAAACGCTCGACGTTGCGCGCCGCTGCCTGCTTCTCGCCTTGCAGCTGCTCGATGTCATCACCAGCCTGCAGAAGGACCAGATATTGATCGGCCAGCTGCGCAAATAATTCAGCGCGCGTTTGCCGGACTTCACTCTCGGCCTGACCGATGGCCGCAAGAGCGCTGTCACGACGACGAATTGAGGCGATGTCAATCAGCGGCTGACGCAACATCAAAATCGTGCGCTGTCCGTTGAAATTCGTACTGGCCGCGCCGGCCTGATAATCATTGTGTGAATAGGAACTCTGCAAGCTGATTTGCGGATACAGCCGACTTTCCGCAACCCGCGCTTCCGCTTCCATGCGCTCGGCAGACAAGGTACGGATTTTCAGCGACGGGTTATCGCTGGCGGCAGCCCTATACAGCGTCAGCAGATCCGCTGATGCAGCCCCCGTCGACCAGAGCAGGCCGGCGAGTGTCAGAACAACGCAGCGGTGAATCACGGAAGCGGGAGGCATGTCATTCCTCCTTGAGCGACCGCACCATCAGATCCGACAACGGCGCCGTCAGGTAGTGCCACAAAGTGCGCTGCCCGGTCGTGACAAGCACATCGGCCGGCATGCCGGGTACAAGCTCCAGATTCAGCTGCGCCAGATCCGCGATACCTTTGTCGGTCACACGAATGTGGGCCAGATAGTACGACTGCTTCGTGCCATTGACATCCTCCACCAGACGGTCAGCAGAGAGCGTCATCAGTTGGCCCTGAATCATCGGCATGTCGCGCTGACGAAACGCGCTGAAACGCACCTCAGCCATCTGCCCGACACGTAACTGATCTACATCCTGAGGCGACAGGCGGGCTTCGACAATCAGGTTTTGCTGAACCGGAACGATGTCGAGCAAGTGCGCGCCGGGACGCACCACCTCGCCGGGTGAGTGCACCGCCAAAGCCAGCACGCGCCCCGCCTCGGAGGCGACGATGGTGATGCGCTTGACCGTATCTTCCAGCGCGCGCTGGCGCTCCGTCAGCGTGAAAATATCGGTTTGCACTTGCGCCAACTCTTGGGTGACCTCGCGCTGGAGATCTTTTTCCAGCTGCAGCATTTTGATCTGGATCGCGCCGATCTCGGCGTCATTGGAAGCGATATCCTTGATCAGCGCGGCACGCTGCCCGTCATTGAGGACCACATTGCGCTCCATTTCGCGAACGCGCTGGCGCTCGATATAGCCTTCATTGGCCAGAGCCTCGAAATCGTCACGCTCTTTCTCGAACGATGACAACAAGCGCTCGCGTATCAGGCGTTGCTCTTGCAGGCTGGCACCTTTCTCCCGCAGCTGAGTGATTTGACGCTCATGCAACATCATTTCTCCCTGCTGTGCCAAACGCCGCGCACGAAAGGTCTGTTCCTGCACCCGCATTGCATCGCCGACGCGCAGATCACCGGCCAGTGCCATCAGCGAGGGGGGAAACACCACTTTTGCCAAACCATCACGCTGCGCTATCAGCCTCGCTTCACGCGCCACAGACACAATCCACTGAGCTCGCACCTGTTCCAACTGAGCGCGCGCCTGCACATCCTCCAGCGTCAGTAGCACCTCGCCCTTACTGACTTGCTGTCCCTCGCGCACCCGGACTTCGCGCACGATGCCGCCTTCCAGATGACTGATCGCTTTACGATGGTTCTCGATCGTCACCACACCGCTGCCGATCGCCGCGCTGGCCAAGGGTGCCCTCACTGCCCAGATACCTGCAACAGCGATGAGTACCAGCACAATGACCACGCCAATGATTTTCAGCCGGCGTTCCTCGCGACCGGTATTCTGCGCGCGCGTCGGATCAGGGATTACCGTACTGGCCGGGTTACGAAAAATCTCAGCATCGTCGGCTGCGTTCATGCAACGGCCCTCCGTCCTCTGACATCCGTGGCACCCGGCGCCAGTCCGACGGCACGACAATTTGCCGTCAATCAGCAGCAGCACGGCATCCAGCTGCGCCAGCACCCGGCTGCGGTGCGTGACGATGATTACCGTCGCTTGCGTGCTTCGCAGTGCAGCGAGCGTTCTCTCAAGCGCTGCGTTGCCCGCCTCGTCGAGATTGGAATTGGGCTCATCCAGAATCACGACTTTGGGATCGCGATACACCGCACGTGCGAGCGCAACACGCTGGCGCTGCCCGGCTGATAAGGTGCGATGCCCATCAAGTCGTGTTTCGTAGCCCTCAGGCAGCGAA
>JBILCO010000290.1:0-3026 GCA_044353075.1 Burkholderiaceae bacterium | reverse complement strand
TGAACGCCTGCAAGCTGCGCTGCCTTCACCACAGCATCGGCGTCAACTTCGCCAAAGCGTGCGATGTTCTCGGCCAAGGTGCCGTCCAGCAGTTCGACATCCTGAGGCAGATAGCCCATCGCATCGCCCAGCATCGCGCGCTCGTATTGCATGAGATCTGCACCATCCAGCCGTAGCGCGCCTTCGGAGGGCAGGTAGAGACCGAGCAGCGCGCGCACCAGCGTCGACTTGCCGGCGGCACTGGGACCGATGATGCCGACCTGCGTTCCTGCCGGAATGTGCAGCGAAAGCGACTTGATGACCGGTGCGCGTGCACCGTCGGGCGCAATCGTCACTTTGTCCAGCCGGTACTCGCCGCGAATGGCCGGCAAAGCCATGCGCTCCGGTGGCGGCGGATGTGCACCCAGCAAATCACGCAAGTGCTGGTAAGCACTGCGGGCGGTATCGAGGCTGCGCCAGCTGCCAATCAGCTGATCGATCGGTGCCAGCGCGCGTCCGAGCAGGATCGATCCTGCGATTACCATCCCGGGCGAAATCTCTCGCTGTATGGCGAGGTAGGCACCCAATCCCAAAATCAGTGATTGCGATGTGAGGCGGTAGGTTTTCGAGATCGCAGCAATCAGGCCGGCACGCGCGCTGGCACGGTGCTGGGCATCCAGCGCATGACCCCGGTCGTGCTGCCAGCGCTGACGCAGACGCGGCAACATGCCCATCGCGGTGATCGCTTCGGCATGACGGAGGTGCGAGGTGGTCTGCTGGTTTGCCGCCTGACTGGCGCTGCCGGCTTTCTTGAGCAGGTGCTGCGTCGCCAGCTCAGTCCAGACGGTCAGCGCGGCCAGCACCACAATCGACACGACAGCGGCAACACCCATCCACCAGTGGAACAGAAACATGAGCCCCACATACAGCGGTACCCATGGCACATCCAGTAACGCGAACAAACCGCTGCCGGTGACAAATTGACGGACACGATCAATGTCGTCCAGTGGCTGCGCGCTGGCGTGCCGACCGGCGCTGGCCATCGTGCGCGCAAAAATCGCATCATGGACTGCCGGCCCCAGCATCGCATCGAACCGGATGCTGGCCACAATCATGATCTGAGAACGCACCCACTCGAGACCGCCATACACCATGAACAAAAAGACGGTGATGAGCGTCAGTACAAGCAAGGTCGGAACACTACCGGTGGAAAGTACGCGGTCGTACACCTGCAGCATGTAAAGCGAGGGCACCAGCATCAGCAGGTTCAGAAACAGACTAAACAGCGCCGCCGCAAAGATCGCGGAGCGCGAGGCGTGAGCGACTGCCTGCAATTCCGGCGGCGTCGACGTCACTCCAGCGCCCAGAGCGGAGATCAACATCGACTGCTTCATGCAGGGCAGTGAAGACGATGCGGGCCATTCAGGTTGGAATAATCCATGGTCAATTCAGCCCTCTTCGCGGTACGTCTCACAGGTCACTGGTTTTTAAAATGCTAATTTTTAAATCATGAAGCAGCAATAGCGCATGCTTTGCCGGACGCAAGTCAATGCGTCGCAGATACAACAAATCCACTTGGCAGGATCAGCATCGGGAGGGGGTCGTTGCAAGGCTGCCCTTGCAAGCTATCGTTACAGTAAAACTGAAGCGGACTTTTAATAGTGCAGCCAGAAATCAAAAACGACAGCCGGTAAAGCATAAAATGCGGGAATAGTGCATCTTCAAATGACGGGTATTGAATCCGCCTTTGTGATGCATATGATCTGTCGCCTGATGTTCACGCGCCCACGCCTCCCTCATCTCTCATGCAAATCGCCCTACTCGATAACGATACTGCGCAATGCGATCAACTGGTCGCGTGGCTCTCAGCACAAGCGGCTACGGTGCAGCGCTTTACTGAGCTGGAGGCGATGCTCCACAGCTTGCGCAAAGGCGAGATTGATTTGATGGTGGTACACAGTCAGCCTGGCATCGAGATCAATCGCCTTCGGGAAGCGGTGGAACAGCGCTCGCCCCCGGTACCCATGCTACTGGTAACGGATGCAGCAACCGTAGATACGCTGAGCGGCCTGCTGACCCATCACGCCTGCGATTATTTGATCAAACCACTGCGGCGTACGGACCTGCTGACCCGAGTTCATGTGCTGCAAAAGCGATTTCGTCCGGCCATGCCCGCGCCAGACACCAATCAGGAATTTGGGCCCTATGTATTTGATACGCGCGCAGAGCAGCTCAGCCTGAACGGCCAGCCCCTGCGGCTGACGCAAAAAGAATTCCGGCTGGCCCTCTTGTTCTTTCGGCACCTGGATCGGCCGCTGTCGCGGGCATTCATCCTCGAGTCGGTCTGGCCCGAGCATGCCGAATTTTCATCGCGCAGCATGGATACCCATGTATCCCGGGTACGCACCAAGCTGGGCTTGCAGCCGGAACGGGGATTCCGGCTGGCACCGGTCTACAGTTACGGCTACCGTCTGGAACAAATCAAAGCCTAGACGCCCTCGGCCAGCGGCTATAATAGCCACGGACCAACACCTTTCCCGGCAACCCGAATGCAACTGCTCGCCGTAGGGCTCAATCACACCACGGCACCCGTCTCGCTCCGCGAGAAAGTGGCCTTCCCGGCCGACCAGCTTGGTCAGGCGGTGGCTTCTGCGTGTGCCTGGTTTGGCGAGACCGGGCAGGCATCGCATGAAACTGCCATTCTCTCGACCTGCAATCGCACTGAGATCTATGGCGCCAGCGCCAACGATGGCCAGATCGAGACGGCGATCGACGCAACCGCCCATTTCGTGGCGGATTATCACAAGCTGCCTTACGCAGAACTCCGGCCTTATCTGTACGCGCTGCCGCAGCACGACGCGGTTCGTCATGCCTTCCGTGTGGCCTCAGGGCTGGATTCCATGGTGCTCGGTGAGCCACAGATTCTCGGGCAGATGAAAGATGCGGTCCGTCAGGCCGAAGCAGCCGGCGGTCTCGGCACGTATTTACATCAAATGTTTCAGCGCACGTTCGCCGTCGCCAAAGAGGTAAGGACGACAACCGACATT
>JBILCO010000044.1:0-10614 GCA_044353075.1 Burkholderiaceae bacterium | reverse complement strand
CCCATCTGCTGGGCGAGGAAGGCATGCTCGAAATAGGCGGAGTTGTACATGCCCGGGGTCATCACCACCACCGTCGGATCATCCACGCCCTGTGGCGCCACTGAGCGCAGCATGTCCAGCAGAAGATCAGGATAGTGAGCGACGGGCGCGATCTTATGACGTGCAAACAGATCGGGGAAAAGACGCATCATCATCTTCCGGTCTTCCAGCATGTAGGAAACACCGGAAGGCACGCGCAGATTATCTTCGAGTACATAAAACTCGCCTTCACCGGCACGCACGATATCAATACCGGCGACTTGCGCATAGATATCCGAGGGTACGGTGATGCCCTGCATTTCGGGACGATACTGGGCATTGCGAAAGATCTGCTCTGCAGGAATGACACCAGCTTTGACGATGTTCTGCTGATGGTAGATGTCGTGAATGAAAAGATTGAGTGCCTTCACCCGCTGCCTGAGACCGAGGTGCAGTTGCGACCATTCAGCGGACGGAATGATGCGGGGAATGATATCGAAAGGAATCAGCCGTTCCGTACCCGCATCGCTACCGTAGACCGCGAAGGTGATACCGACCCGGCGAAAATTCAGGTCAGCCTCGATGCGCTTGCGTTCGAGCATGTCGAGCGCCTGCTGGCTCAGCCAATGCTCGAATTCTCGATAGTGGGGACGAGCCTGCGTGCCATCACTGCTGTACATCTCATTGAAAAAGCCCGACATCCGCTGTAACTCCACCGCTGGCCTCATTGACGAGTGGAAGAGCTATCAAGAAATATGCCAGCAAGGAAATGATCAGGGACTGCGCAGCCGTTCGACGAGTGCCTGCACCCTTGCCCCGGGTGGCGGCGTGAGCAGTGATACGACAATCATGGCGATCAGACCGGCCGGTACGCCGAAAACGCCTGCGGATGCCGGCGCGATATGGAACCATTGGTTTGCGCTGCTGCCGCCCAAGGCGGGATTGCTTTGCACCAGATAGATGAGGCAGACGAAAAATCCGGTCAGCATGCCCGCGATTGCACCTTCCTGGTTGGCGCGTTTCCAGAAAATGCCCAAAACCAGTGCAGGGAACAGGGTGGATGCCGCCAGCGAGAACGCAATGCTGACCATCGACAAAATGTCGCCGGAACGGAACGATGCGATGTAAGCAGCCAAAAGCGTCACCACCAGCAAAATCAGTTTGGAGATCGTGACCTGTTTCTGACTCGATGCCTCGGGATTCACCATCTTGTAATAGGTGTCGTGCGAGAGTGCACTGGCGATGGTCAGTAGCAGACCATCAGCAGTCGAGAGCGCAGCGGCCAGCGCGCCGGCGGCAATCAGGGCCGAAATCACATAGGGCATGCCGGCAATCTCGGGTGTGGCCAGCATCACCATATCGCCGTTGATGACGATTTCCGCCAGCTGCACCAGACCATCCTGATTGATGTCGGTGATGCTGATCAAAGGTTTGAGCTTGTCGATATTGGCCCAGTAGCTGACCCAGCCGGGAAGCTCCGCGAATGAAGAACCGACCAGCGAGCTGTAGATTTCATATTTCACCAACACGGCGAGCGCCGGAAATGCGGTGTACAGCAGCAAGACGAAAAACAGCGCCCAGAAAACCGATGTGCGGGCCTGCGGTACTGACGGTGTTGTGTATGAACGTACCAGCACATGCGGCAATGCGGCTGTGCCCAGCATCAGGCAGAAAATCAGGGCCAGAAAATTATTGCGCTGTATGTCAGAGCTGGCTCGGTCTGGCGCAGGAAAAGGCTGCGTGTGCGATTGCAGTGGTTGCGAGCGCGCGAGATCGGCATCACGCGCGAGCAACCAGACACGTCGCGCTTCTTCCGGGCTTTTCGGATACTCGGCCAGTGCCCGGTTCGCTGCCTTGATCTCAATGAGGGATGCATTACTGGTTTGCAGCACTTGCAAGCGCCGGCGTGCTTCCGTCAGGCCCGCATCCCATGAGCGCGGCAGTGTCGCTAGCCTGGTGTCGTACTGCTCTGCGCGCTCCCGATATAAAGCACGTACCTGTTGTTCGCTCTTGCTATCGGCCAGCCGCTTTTCCTGAGCCGTGAGTTTTTCAACTGCCGAGCTGTATGCAATTTGCGGTACAGGTATGCCGGTCTGCTTCATCGCCAGCCAGGAGACGGGAATCATGAAGGCGATCAGCAAGATGATGTACTGCGCGATTTGTGTCCAGGTAATCGCTCGCATGCCGCCTAAAAAAGAACAGACGAGAATGCTGGCCAGGCCGAGAAAAATACCGACAGAAAAGTCAATGCCGGTAAAGCGCGAGGTGATCAGGCCGACGCCATAGATTTGCGCAACCACATAGGTAAACGAAATGATCAGGGTGGCGATCACTGCGAGCAGTCGAACGGTATGGCTGCCGTTTTCTCCGCCGTAGCGCGCGGATAGAAAGTCAGGCACGGTGTACTGACCAAATTTGCGAAGGTAGGGCGCAATCAGCAGAGCCACAAGGCAAAATCCACCGGTCCAGCCCATGATGTAGGCTAGACCATCGAAGCCTTGCAAATACAGTCCCCCCGCCAGCCCCATGAAACTCGCCGCAGAGATCCAGTCGGCTGCAGTGGCCATGCCGTTGAACAAAGCGGGTACGCGACGACCAGCGACGTAGTATTCATTCACATCCGAGGTGCGGCTGAAGACACCAATGAACGCATACACGACGATCGTGGAAAACAAGAACAGATAGCCGAGCCAGAAGCG
The DNA here is from genome assembly GCA_044353075.1 of Burkholderiaceae bacterium. Lineage (GTDB taxonomy): Bacteria > Pseudomonadota > Gammaproteobacteria > Burkholderiales > Burkholderiaceae_D > Pernthalerella. Next base: position 7,897 of record JBILCO010000044.1, on the reverse strand, counting down.
AGGAAAGCCTTCATGTTCCAGGATCGCCAGCGATATGAGCAGAAAACCAAAGCCTGCCGTGTACAGGCTGAAATAGCGAACCAGCAGTCGCGTGAAGCTCTCAGTTTTCATGCGCTGCCTCGGCGGCTGCCAGCGCATCAAGCTTTTTCATTGCCTGTGCATAGACGCCAATCAGCGCCAGATAAACCAGCGTTGTACCTTGCGCTGCCATGTAAAACGGCAAGGGCCAGCCAAACACGGAAAGACCCACCAACTCGCGCGCATAAAAAGCGAAACCAAAGCTCACCAGCAGCCAGATCATGAGCAAGATAAAAGTAAGTAGTCTGACGCGCTGCCAGAAGCGAGCAGCATGGATTGGCAAATGACGGGATGGAGGCGGCATTAATGCAGGCTTACGCTGGATGCGATGGTCGATGCGGTGGTCGACGCAGTGGTTGACACCATCGGCAGACGGATGCGGACCAGCAGACCCGGGAAGCGCGGATCAGTTGCGCGGGGATTACTGAACAAATCAATATCGGCCTGATGTCGCTGCGCGATTTCGCGCACGATCGACAGCCCCAGTCCGCTGCCTTCGACCTCGCTCCCAAGGATGCGGTAAAAACGTTCAAACACACGGGTGCGCTCGGCCGCGGCGATGCCGGGACCATTGTCTTCCACTTCCAGTAACGCCAGAGCATGCTCTTGATCGGCGCGAATGCGCACGGTCACGCGGCCACCGAGCTGCGTGTAGCGCAGTGCATTGTCAATCAGGTTGTTGAGCATTTCACGCAGCATGGTGGCGTTGCCGCGTACCGGGAGTGCGATTTCATCTTCTTCGAAGCCCAGATCAATCTGCCGTGCCAGTGCTGACTGAAACCAGTCGCGTACGGTATCTTGCACCAGCGGGCGCAAATCGATCAGATCCAGTGAGGTCGCCTGCGGCGAATCATTCTCCGCGCGCGCCAAGGCCAGCAGCTGATTGACCAGCCGGGTCGCTGACTCGGAACTTTTTGAGAGCTGCTCAAGCGAACGCTGAATTTCTTCACGGTTGGACTGCCGCATCGCCAGCTCCGACTGCATGCGCATACCTGCGAGCGGCGTTTTCATCTGATGAGCGGCATCGGCAATGAATCGTTTCTGCGAATGGATGCTTTGTGACAGACGGGCGAGCATGTCATTGAGCGACCGAACCAGTGGAGAAATTTCCTCGGGTACGGCATGTGAATCAATAGGAGACAGGTCGTCTGGGCGCCGCGAACGTATGTGGTCCTGCAATGCCGTCAGCGGCGAAAGCCCGCGCACCAGTGCAAACCAGAGCAGCGTGAGCGCAATCGGCAGAATGATGAATTCGGGCAGGATGACGCCCTTGATGATCTGGTTAGTCAGCTGGTGGCGTTTTTCCAGTGTTTCTGCCACCTGCACCAGTGCATATCGGGGGCCTTCGCTCTCCGGGCGACCGTTACGTGCCGGTTGAAGGTTGACATACACCGATGCGATGCGCACGTCAGCATTGCGCATCTGCGCATCACGTAGCACCACCGACCAGGGAACGGGTTTGTCTTCTTCGTCGGGTAGGGGAATATCCACGTCCCCCGAGACCATTTGGTGCTGCGCGCCGCGAATCTGGAAATACACATTGTCCACGTCATCCGCGCGCAGAATATCTCTGGCGGCATACGGTAGCTCGACACTGACTTCGCCATCGACTTCTTTGACCTGCTGCGCGACCACGGTCACGCGATCTTCGAGCGCGCGATCGAAAGGTTCGTTGGCAATCGATTTGGCGATCAGGTAGGTCACGCCGATGCTGATTGGCCAGAGCAGTAGCAAAGGCACCAGCATCCAGTCAAGGATTTCACCGAACAGCGAGCGCTGGCTCTGCGGCTCTCGCGTCGTCTCCGGGACAAGGGCTTCGCCCGCCGGGCTGCGGTCAGAGTTCGCCGTCACTTCAAGCGGCGCCGGCTTCGGAATTTTGCGCTGATGCGAATTTCTCCAGGCAGTAGCCCAGACCTCGCACGGTGGCAATACGCACACCACCGCTTTCGATTTTTTTACGCAGGCGATGAACATAGACTTCGATCGCGTTGTTGCTGACCTCTTCGCCCCATTCGCACAGATGATCGACCAGTTGTTCTTTCGAGACCAGACGTCCGCTGCGTTTGAGCAGAACTTCCAGCAATCCAAGCTCGCGCGCGGAGAGGTCGATCATGTGTTCATTGAGGTAGGCGATTCGGCCTACCTGGTCAAAGCTGAGCGGGCCATGCCGGATGACGGTCGGGCCTCCGCCCGCGCCGCGCCGGGTCAGCGCCCGCACTCGCGCCTCCAGCTCGGAGAGCGCAAAAGGTTTGGCCATATAGTCGTCGGCACCCAGATCGAGTCCTTTGACCCGCTGCTCTATAGAATCCGCCGCAGTCAGAACGAGCACCGGCACTCGCGAGTCACGTGCGCGAAGGCGTCGCAAGACTTCCAGCCCGGGTACCACCGGCAAATCCAGATCCAGAATCAGCAGGTCGAAGTCCTGGGTCGACAGCGCATTGTCGGCCGCTTGTCCGGTATTGACGCAATCCGTCACGTAGCCGGACTGGCGTAACGAGCGTGTCAGTCCATCGGCCAGTACACTGTCATCTTCGGCGAGCAGAATACGCATGCATTTGTCTCAATAGAAATATTCGCGGTCTGCCGTCGCAGACCACCCGCGAGTGCTTGTCCTGCACCCTGCCGCTAGTCTATTGGCTTTGGGGGTTGCCATCAACAAAGCATCTGCAGTGCTATTTTGATTAAGTTTTCTTTTTGTCAATGAGGTGCTGGTCTGATAACGCCAGACACTTTGTTGTCTTAAAAAGAAGCGATAACCCATTGATTTGTAGAGTATTCGTGTCGCACAGGGACGCTGGCTCGCCGCACAATACCGATTGACGCGGCGTATCGCTAATTCATCCCACTGAAAATACGCTTGCTTAAGCCACTGTTTTTTTATACAGTACTGATTGGCGCTTTTGGCACCCCACCCACCCCCCAGACAAACCACTGACCGAACTGAGAGAGCATTCATGGACGACAAAAAAGCTTCAAACTCTGAGAAAGCCAAGGCACTTGGCGCAGCCCTCGCACAAATTGAAAAGCAGTTCGGCAAGGGCTCGGTGATGCGCCTGGATGGCGCGGTGGCCGAGGAAGTGCAGGTCGTTTCCACCGGCTCACTCGGTCTGGATGTGGCGCTGGGCGTCGGTGGCCTGCCGCGCGGACGCGTCGTCGAAATCTATGGCCCGGAGTCATCAGGCAAGACGACACTGACATTGCAAGTCATTGCCGAAATGCAAAAACTCGGTGGCACCTGCGCTTTTATCGATGCCGAGCACGCGCTGGACACCACCTATGCGCAGAAGCTGGGTGTCAACCTCAATGATTTGCTGATTTCCCAGCCAGACACGGGTGAGCAGGCACTGGAAATCACCGATGCGCTGGTACGTTCCGGCGCCGTGGATCTGGTCGTTATCGACTCGGTGGCCGCTCTGACGCCCCGGGCTGAGATCGAAGGCGATATGGGCGATTCGCTGCCCGGCTTGCAGGCCCGTCTGATGTCGCAGGCTTTGCGTAAACTGACCGGCTCGATTAACCGTACGAACACGATGGTAATTTTCATTAATCAGATTCGTATGAAAATTGGCGTCATGTTCGGTAATCCCGAAACCACCACCGGTGGTAATGCGCTGAAGTTTTATGCCTCGGTGCGCATGGATATCCGCCGCACCGGCTCCATTAAATCCGGCGATGAGGTCATTGGTAATGAGACCCGTGTCAAAGTCGTCAAGAACAAAGTCGCACCGCCTTTCCGCGAAGCGCATTTCGACATTCTTTATGGAGAAGGCACATCACGCGAAGGCGAAATCCTCGATATCGGTTCCGAGGCAAAAATCGTCGAGAAATCCGGTGCCTGGTATAGCTATAACGGCGAGCGCATTGGTCAGGGCAAGGACAATGCTCGTCAGTATCTGAAAGAACGTCCGGAACTGTCTCACGAGATTGAAAACAAGGTCAGGGCGCATCTCGGTGTTCCCGAGCTGCCAGCTTTGTCCGCAGCTGCCAAGCTAAAGCCTTCCAAAGCAGAAGCGGCCACTGAGTCAGCTTCCGGGACGGATGCGGCACCGGAGATGTCGCCAGCCGCTGCGCGCAAGGCAGCCAAGGCCCTTGCGGAAATGAAGGAAAGCGGCGAATAAGGACTGAGGCTTCTGATGGCGCGCCCTAAGCCCAGTCTGAAGGCCCGGGCGCTTCGTTATCTTGCGGCGCGTGAGCACAGCCGGCAGGAACTGGCGCGCAAACTGGCGCGTCATGCGGAAGAAACCGACGACATTCCAGCCGTGCTCGATTGGTTGGAGGCTTCAAAGTTTCTTTCCGAGTCTCGATTCGCTGAATCCCTGGTCAATCGCCGAGTGGGGCGTTATGGCAGTTCCCGCATCGTGTCTGAACTTCAAAGTCATGGGGTGGATGAGGCGACTGTTTCCGGCCTGAAACGCACGCTGGTTCTCGATGAAGATCAGCGTGCCTGGGAAGTCTGGGAAAAGAAATTCGGCAAGCGGGCAGAGCTGCCTGCAGAAGCAGCGAAACAAATGCGGTTTTTGCAGCAACGCGGATTTTCCTCAACCGCGATCAGTGCGGTCATGAGGCGCGCAAAACAACACAATTGCGAACCTTAATTAATGTCGCCCTGAGACCGGGTACGGGCAGGGCGCTGACCGTTGTTACGACCTGATTTTCGGGCGGAATTCATACGTGCCTGTGCTACACTTTGGTAGCTTTGCAGCGCCGCATAAGCGGCACCAGTCGTAGAAACTGCGACAGGCTGCACAACTGACCATCGAGCGCCAGCCGCTACGGTTTATCAGCGCCTTTGCCTTATGTCCCTGCCTGCCTCCAAAATCTCACGTACGCCGCGTCATACGCGCAGCATCGTGGCGCAGGCCTTTGAGCGCGATGACGGCCTCTGGGATATTGATGCCCACATTACCGATATAAAACCTCGCGTCGTCGAGCTCGCCTCCGGCCAGCGCGCACCCAATGAGCCGATTCATGATCTCTGGCTCCGAATCACCATAGATACCCAACTGAATATCGTCGATGCCGAAGCTGTGTCCGATGCCGTGCCTTATCCCGGTTATTGCGACACGAACGCATCTGTTTACAAAAGACTGATTGGTCTAAACCTCATCCAGAGCTTCCGCCACAACTTGCGCGAACGGCTGGGCGGTATTCAGGCTTGCACGCATCTGACCGAATTGAGCAGTGTGTTGCCGACTGCTGCGATACAGGCATTCGCCGGCGACGTGCTGCCGACCCGCGATGGCCAGAGCGACGATGAAAACGCGCAAGCGCCTTTTCAGCTGGACCGCTGTCATGCGCTGCGGCGCGACGGACCGGCGGTCGAAAAATATTATCCGCGCTGGGTGATCAAGGCATCACCTCAGCGCTGATCATTTCACGGACCACCATTCAAAACCAAAGTGCGTTAGGGGGAAGTCCGCATGAAGATTCACGAGTACCAGGGTAAAGAAATCCTGAAAAAATTTGGCGTCACCGTTCCGCGTGGCATTCCGTGCATGAGCATCGACGAAGCCATCAAGGCGGCTGAAACACTGGGCGGGCCTGTCTGGGTCGTAAAGGCGCAGATCCATGCGGGCGGGCGTGGCAAAGGGGGCGGCGTGAAAGTGGCGAAGTCCATGGATCAGGTGCGCGAATACGCGAATCAGATCATGGGCATGCAGCTCGTCACGCATCAAACTGGCCCCGAAGGACAGAAAGTGCGCCGGCTGATGATCGAAGAGGGCGCAGACATTCGGAAAGAGCTTTATGTATCGATGGTGACCGACCGTGTCTCCCAGCGCGTTGTGCTGATGGCATCGAGCGAAGGCGGCATGGATATCGAAGAAGTCGCCGAAAAACATCCGGAACTCATTCACAAAGTCGCAATCGATCCGGCCACGGGTTTGAAAGACGCCGAGGCCGATGATATTGCCGCGAAAATCGGCGTGCCGCCGGCATCTATACCTGATGCGCGCAAGCAGTTGCAGGGTTTGTACAACGCATATTGGGAAACCGATGCGTCGCTCGCCGAAATCAATCCGCTGATTATTACCGGTGACGGCAAAGTCATCGCACTGGATGCGAAATTCAATTTCGACTCCAATGCGCTGTATCGTCATCCTGAGATCGTTGCCTATCGCGACCTGGATGAAGAAGATCCGGCTGAAGTCGAGGCATCGAAGTTTGATCTCGCCTACATTTCACTCGACGGCAATATTGGCTGTCTGGTCAATGGCGCGGGTCTGGCGATGGCCACGATGGATACCATCAAGCTCTTCGATGGCGAGCCGGCCAACTTCCTTGATGTGGGTGGTGGTGCCACTGCAGAAAAAGTGACCGAAGCCTTCAAGATCATGCTGAAAAATCCTCACCTGAAAGCCATTCTGGTGAACATCTTCGGCGGCATCATGCGCTGCGATGTGATCGCCGAAGGCGTGATCACCGCATCGCGCGCGGTATCGCTGAGCGTGCCCCTGGTCGTACGAATGAAAGGTACGAACGAAGATATCGGCAAGAAGATGCTGGCAGATTCCGGTCTGCCCATCATTGCCGCCGACACCATGGAAGAAGCTGCGCAGAAGGTCGTTGCTGCAGCCAATGCTCACTAATTGCGCAAGGACACATCATGTCGATTCTGATTAATAAAAACACCAAGGTTGTAACTCAGGGCATTACCGGTAAAACCGGACAATTCCACACCCGCATGTGCCGCGACTATGCGAACGGCAAAGAATGCTTTGTCGCTGGCGTCAATCCGAAAAAAGCCGGCGAAGATTTCGAAGGCATTCCGATTTACGCGAATGTGCGCGAAGCCAAAGAAAAAACAGGCGCAAATGTATCCGTCATTTACGTACCGCCTGCTGGTGCGGCCGATGCGATCTGGGAAGCGGTTGAAGCCGAACTCGATCTGGCCATTTGCATCACTGAAGGCATTCCGGTGCGTGACATGCTCGCGCTGAAAGACAAAATGGCCAAGTCGGGCAGCAAGACACTGTTGCTCGGACCGAATTGCCCTGGCCTGATTACGCCGGACGAAATCAAGATTGGCATCATGCCCGGACACATCCACAAAAAAGGTCGTATCGGTGTGGTGTCGCGCTCCGGTACCCTCACCTATGAAGCGGTGGGTCAGCTTACTGCGCTGGGTCTCGGTCAATCGTCGGCTGTTGGTATTGGTGGCGATCCCATCAACGGGCTAAAGCACATCGACATCATGAAAATGTTCAATGACGATCCGGATACGGATGCCGTCATCATGATCGGCGAAATTGGCGGGCCGGATGAAGCCAATGCGGCTTACTGGATCAGGGACAACATGAAGAAACCGGTGGTGGGTTTCATCGCGGGTGTCACCGCGCCGCCCGGCAAACGCATGGGTCATGCAGGCGCGCTTATTTCCGGTGGTGCTGATACTGCAGATGCGAAGCTGGAGATCATGGATGCCTGCCGCATAAAGGTTACGCGCAACCCCTCAGAGATGGGGCGCTTGCTTAAAGCTTCTCTCTGAATTAGCGGGTAAAAAAAACAGGGAGCCCAAGGGCTCCCTGTTTTTTTTAAGCGATGACTACATGGGATATGCTGATTAGACGCGTGGCAGCAAACGAGGGGGGACAGATCCTCCGATGCCCCAAGTCATACCAGAGCCCTGTGCGCAAGTACCTGTGTAAATAATATCTTGGCCCGCCGTCACGCCCGGAATACCGCCGTTGTAAGCAATCGTGATGGTGGCAACGGTTCCGCTGGTTGCGGCTACTGTCACACCGGTGACGTTCCTGCCCGTGATTGTATTGGCTGCGGGAAGCCCAAGATCATCATGATTCAAATTGGCGGCTCTTGCCTG
>JBILCO010000239.1:0-3783 GCA_044353075.1 Burkholderiaceae bacterium | reverse complement strand
GAGACGGACGCGCCTCTGACAAGAGTCGCATCACAATAAAACAATAATGAACAACGCCCTCACGCCAGAGACCGCCGAAACGCCTCAAAAAGCCTTCCGAGTGCTTTTTCTCTGTATGGGCAATATCTGTCGCAGCCCGACCGCGCATGGGGTATTCCGTCAGATGGTCCGTACCGCGCGCCTCGGGCAGCTTATCGAGGTCAGCTCTGCCGGGACCCACAACTACCATCCGGGAGAACCGCCTGACCATCGCAGCCAGCACGCTGCGGCATTGCGTGGCTACGATTTGTCCGACTTGCGGGCCCGCCAGATACGGGAGGACGATTTCATCCGCCATGATTTGCTGCTGGCGATGGACTGGGATAATCTGGCACTGGCCGAGCATGCTTGTCCGCCCGCGATACGTCACAAAGTCCGTCGACTGACTGAATTTTGCCGCCATTATGATGCTGCGGTGGTGCCGGATCCCTATTACGGCGGCGAGGATGGCTTCAATCAGGTTCTCGATCTGATCGAAGACGCCTGTCGCGGATTGCTGGACCATATCCGCCAACGTTTGCATCACCCCACTTCGCTGCATGCGCACCAGGGAGATCTCCAATGAAAAAAACTATCACCGTCTTGCTGACCCTCATTGTTGTCGCCGGACTGATCGCGATTGCACAGGTAAACGACCTGATCAGTTTCGACGCGGGTGACAAAAAGCAGGCTTATCAAAGCAAAGGCAAGCTCGACGTCGTCTGCGATCTTGACGTCAGCAAACCCGGCGACAGTCTTGTTCCGCCTTTCGACACCGTCCGGATGACGATGCCGGCCCAGTTTGATTTTGAAGAAAACACCGGCTGGTATACCGGCGAGTACACGATTTCCATGAATCGCAAGGGTACGCTGCAGGTGCAGGATGATCTGCTCAAAGTCAGCCGGCCCGCCCTGTTCAAGCGTCATGGCGTGGCCATCACCGGCGAGCATTTCACGCTCAGCCGTCGAAACGGGGAATTCAGGCAATGGCTTGATCTCGAAGGCGGCAAGCGTCTGGAACTCATTAGCGGGCATTGCAAGCGCACCACCAATGCACCATTCTGAATGACCGGCAATACTGATCCCGACAGCGATATCCGTCCCCTCGTTATTGCACTATCGGGCACGCTGTCGCTGGCCGTGGCCATGGGTATCGGCCGGTTTGCGTTCACACCGCTCATGCCCATGATGCTGCATGACGGTTTACTCGATCTGAACAGCGCCAGCTGGCTGGCCAGTGCCAACTATTTTGGTTATCTGCTAGGCGCCATCCTCTGCACACTGCAGCCCACGCTATGGTCGCGTCGTGGATGGTCGCCGCTGCCGGTGGCGCCGATGGTGCGTGTCGGTCTGCTGATCACCTGCGCACTGACCGCGCTCATGGCGATCAATGCGCCGACGGCCTGGCCCTGGTTACGCTTCATCGCCGGCATCATCACGGCGGTCGCTTTCGTTTACACCAGCACTTGGTGTCTGGGTCGGCTTTCCCGCATGAATCTGCCCTCTGCGGGCGGCGTGGTTTACGCAGGCCCCGGCGTGGGTATTGCCTGCAGCGGGCTGCTGGCTGGCCTCATGGTGCAGCTGGGCTGGCATGCCAGTGCGGGCTGGCTCGCGTTTGCTGTGCTGGCGACACTCATGACGGCCATCGTCTGGCCGGTTTTTCGTGATGATGCCGGACTGCCCTCGCCCGCTGCTGCGCATGAGCTTTCGGCGACAGGTGGCAGCTTCACCGAAAAAGCCGCGCTGACGCTGGCCTATGGTCTGGCCGGCTTCGGCTACATCATTACCGCAACCTTCCTGCCCGTCATTGCACGCACCGCGATGCCGGGCTCTCCCTGGCCCGATCTGTTTTGGCCATTGCTCGGCATCGCTGTGGCCGTCGGTGCCGTTACGGCTTCACGCATACCTGCGCGTTTCGATCAGCGCTATCTGCTGCTGGCCTGCTATCTGATACAGGCTGCCGGTGTCGCACTGAGCAACTGGATGCCAACGCTGGCGGGGTTTGCGCTGGGCAGCATTTTGGTGGGCTTGCCGTTCACCGCCATCACATTTTTTGCGATGCAGTTAGGCCGAAAATTGCATCCGCAATCCGCACCTGCGATCATCGGCTTGTTGTCAGCGTCGTTTGGCTTGTGCCAGATTATTGGCCCGCCCGTTGCAGCGATGTTGCTCGCGCGAGCCGGTACGCACGCTATCGGATTTGCGTGGTCGCTGAATATCGCAGCGACCACACTGGTGATGGGTGGTCTGATTTTCTGGTGGCTGGCGACTGTCTTTCCGGAGCGCACCACTCAAAGCGCAAGAAGCTGAACAGCCGTCTCGTCAAGACAGGCATTGCCTTTGAACCTATCTCGTCAGGTCGACGCCAACACCGCAAGCGGCCTTGCGACAAGCTGATTAATCCGACGGCGGCGGATCGTTGTAGAGAACCGTGATGCTGATCCGTCGGTTGCGGGGATCGCCGGGATTATCCGGCGCGAAAGGCGCGGTGTCCGCCACCCCCTCGACTCGGGCGAAACGGCCGCTCGACATACCTGCTTGCTCCAGCATGCGACGCGTCGCTTCAGCACGCTCGATCGACAACGACCAGTTGGTTCGGTCACTGCCTTCGGGGAAGGGCGTGCTGTCGGTATGGCCCTTGACCGCCATTTTGTTCGGCATCCCGGCCAGCGATTTCGCCACTTCACTGATCAGTGCGCGAGCGCGCGGATCCATCGCTGCATTACCATTGCCGAACATCGAAAAATTAGCCTTGTCGATGATATCGATGCGCAGGCCATCCTTTTCACGCGTAAAGGTCACCTGGCTCTTGAGGTCGGCCAGCTGCTGATTCAGCGACAGTCGCTCATCAATTTGTTTCTCCAGCTTGTCGAGCTTTTCTTTCTCGGCTTGCGCGGCAATCTGCTGCTTTTGTTCTTCCGTCAGGTTTTTCGCGTACTTGGGATGCGGCTTGTCATCAGGCGAGGTCCCAAAATCCTCATTCGGACCCGCTTCGGAACGCGGCGTCACACGCTCCATGATGGCCTCCTGCTGCGGTGTATCGGGGATGCCATCAGGGTCGATGATGGAGCGGCCGCCGAACATGCCATTCGAGCCCGCCGTTTCACCCATCGCCGCTTCCTTGCGATCGGTGGGTTGGAAATATTCTGCAATACCCTGGCGCTGCTCCTCGGGGGTTGCGCCCAGCAACCACATCAGCAGGAAGAACGCCATCATGGCCGTCATCATGTCAGCCAGCGCGATTTTCCAGGCGCCGCCATGCGCACCCGCATGCCCCTCTTCGACCACCTTTTTCCACTTGACTGGCGGTTTCGGCGGCTCATCCGACTCAGGCGCCTCGGGTGAGGCCTCGGTGGCTGCTGCAGCAGCGCCGGGGACGTCCTCTTCGGGCTTTTTGTCTTCTTCTGCCATGGCTGGGGTAGGGTCTTTTTGGGGCGCGATCAGCGCTAGTATTTCACACGTTGAGAGCCTGCCTTGCCAGATCACTGGCGAGACAGGTCTCTAATCGGCAAATGAGGCCGCAACTGAAGTAATGCTTGGCAGAAATATAAGCGAAAAGCCAGACCCCTGTCGAACTTTTGCACTTGTCAAAAAACCATGTGCCTGCTATCCCTTAGCATTCCCGGGCAGCGGGGAAAAGCTATTAATAGAAATCAAACAATCCTGTGTCGAAATGTAACGACCGCTCAGCAGAAATCCTTTCCTGCCTACATTAGTCCCATGCCATGGAGGCATTAATGAACAGGTCCCAGGGAGGGATAATGA
>JBILCO010000084.1:0-7523 GCA_044353075.1 Burkholderiaceae bacterium | reverse complement strand
TGCACCGCTCGCGTTGGTGGCCGTGTGGCCGACAGCACAATCTCAGGACATGGCTCGCGTCATCTCCAGTACGCCCGTCATTCAGCAAATCACCGTGCCGCGCCAGGTCTGCACTGAGACGCCCGTCGTCATGCAGGGACAGCGATCGGGCGTGGGTACCGTCGTGGGTGCCGTGACCGGGGGTATCGTCGGCAGCCAGGTCGGTAACGGCTCAGGTCAGGCGATCGCTACCGTCATTGGCGTGATCGGCGGCGCGATTCTGGGCGATCAGATCGAAGGTGAGCCTGCGCCGGTGGTCAGAACCGCCACCCGCTGCAGTCCGCAAGTGACCTATGAAAACCGGGTCGTGGGCTATCACGTTGTTTATGAGTACGCGGGCCGTCAGTACACCACGCAAACGAACAGCGACCCGGGGTCGTATCTGAACATTCAGATCACACCAACGGCGCCCCAGATGCAGGTCTACACCACACCGGCACCGCCCGCGCCTGTTGTCACGCACACGCCAGTGCAGGTACAGACTTATCCACCCGTGGTCGTGGCGCCGATTCATCGCCCGCCGGCTTACTACGGTCCGCCGGCTCATTACAACCCGCCCGTTTATGGACTGCCCGCCGTGAATTTCCGCTGGGATTTCGGTGGACACCATGGTCGAGGCCACGGCAAGGGGCATGGCCGCTATCGCGGCCACGGGCCTCATGGTGATGGCTTTACGGGACGCTGGCGTTAAATCAGACCATCGGGTGGCGTCCAAACGCCATCCAAACAGTGCATGCAGGTGCCCCCGGACTTGCATGCCTTTTTTCATCTGTCGCCGGGCCTGCGGTTCCCGCGTCCACGTATACTCGCCACTGATGGCAGCACCGCTGCCCCTTTTCAACAAGTCGTGGCGATATAAGAACAATGAAAGCAGGTCTGATTGGCATTGGTTCCATGGGGTTGGCCATGGCACTGAATCTTCATCGCAAAGGCCTGCCGGTCTGCGTGCACGACATCCGCCCGGAAGCGATGCAGACGGCAAGTGCAGCAGGCATCACCATTTGCAGTAGCCCTGCTGAGCTGGCAAACCAAACGGACCTGCTCATTGTGGTGGTCGTGAATGCCAGCCAGATCGATCAGGTACTGTTCGGCGACGCGGGTGTCACTCGCGCAGCGTGTCAGAAAAAAACGGTCATGCTGTGCTCAACGATCGCCCCCGAGGACACACTGGCCATTGCAGAACGGCTGGGTACTTTCGGCATCACTGTCCTTGATGCGCCCATTTCAGGCGGCCCCAAGCGTGCCGAAGCAGGCACCATGAGCATCATGCTCGCCGGTGCCGATGAGGTCATCGCGCGCCATCAATCCGTGCTTGATGCACTGTCAGACAAAATTTTCCGTCTGAGTCCGCGTATCGGCGATGGCGCACGCTACAAGCTGGTCAATAACCTCCTTGCCGGCATCAATCTGGTCGCAGCCGCAGAAGCCATTGCACTCGGCACGAAACTCGGATTGGATCAGCAAAAACTGCTGGCACTGATGAGCGCCTCCAGCGGCCAGTCCATGATGCTGGAAGATCGCATGAGCCGCGCTCTGGCAAATGATTACGCGCCCCGAGCCCATGCCCACATTCTGACCAAAGATGTGGCGCTGGGTGTCGCCATGGCCAGCAAGATTGCACAATCAACGCCACTGGCGGCCTATGCGCTGGAAATTTTCAAGGCAACACTGGCCAGCGGTTATGATTCACTCGACGACGCGGCAGTATTAAAGATACTGCTGGAGGAAAACGGGGAAGATGGCACATCTCTCTGAACAATATAAAACAACACCATAACAAAACAGGAGACACGCATGGAACGACGTAAATTCATCCAGGCCGCCGGTGGCGCTGCCGCCGCTGCGATGGCGACATCCGCCTCAGCCGAGTCACTCCCTACCCTGACCTGGCGTATGGCGTCGAGCTTTCCCAAATCACTTGATACCCTCTTTGGTGGGGCCGAATTTTTCGCCAAGCGTGTCTCCGAACTCACGCAGGGCAAGTTCACCATCCGCGCTTTTCCGGCGGGCGAAATTGTGCCGGCATTTCAGGTACTCGATGCAGTACAAAATGGCACCATCGAAATGGGCCACACGCCGCTCTATATTTATTTCGGCAAGGATCCGACCTTCACTTTCGATACCTGCGGTCCGTTTGGCATGAATTCACGCCAGCAGACCGCCTGGTACACAGCAGGGGGCGGCAGAGAAATCTTCCTGGAGTTCCTGAAAGACTATGGCGTCACCACTCTGCCCTGCGGTAATACCGGTTGCCAGATGGGTGGCTGGTTCCGTAAAGAGATCAAGAGCCTGGACGACATGGTCGGCCTGAAAATGCGCGTCGGCGGGTTTGGTGGGCGCATTCTGCAAAAACTGGGTGTGGTGCCACAGCAGATTCCGGCCGGCGATATTTATCCATCGCTCGAAAAAGGCACCATCGATGCGGCTGAATTTGTCGGGCCCTACGATGATGAAAAACTCGGCTTCGACCGCGTGGCACCGTACTACTACACACCGGGCTGGTGGGAAACCGGGTCGCATCTGTCGCTCATCATCGGCAACAAACAATGGAATGCACTGCCCCAGCTTTACCGCGCAGCGCTGACCGCAGCGTCTTATGAGGCACACGTGCAAGTGCAAGCCAAATATGACGTACGCAATCCACAGGCACTGGCCCGGCTGGTCAAGCGCGGCGTCAAACTTCGCTCCTTCCCGATGGATGTAATGAAAGCCAGCCTGAAAGCGACGAAAGAAACGATGGACGAAGAAGCAGCGAAAAATGCCAACTTTAAAAAAATCTATGAGCACTACACACGCTTTCAGGAGCAGCAGAACAAGTGGTACTCGGTCGCAGAACAGCGCATGCAGAATTTTCAGATTGCTGCACTGAATGCCAGCGCCAAACGCGATTAATCCGAAACACGCTCCCGACAGGATCTGCTCATGCGACTCAATGGAAAAACCGTACTGATCACAGCAGCCGGTCAGGGCATTGGCTATGCCAGTGTCCTCGCCATGGCTGCTGAGGGTGCCCGCATTCTTGCGACGGATATCAACCCTGACCTGCTGGCGCGTTTCGATGGCATGCCAAACATTCAAACCGCCGTGCTGGATGTGATGGACAAAGAGGCCATCCGAAAAATCGCGAGCACCTTATCGACGGTCGATGTTCTGTTCAACTGCGCGGGCTACGTCCATGCCGGCAACGTCCTGGAAGCAACCGACAACGAATGGGATTTTGCATTTGATTTCAATGTGCGTTCGCAATTCTGGATGATTCAGGCCGCACTGCCGGCCATGCTCTCGCAGGGGCATGGCAGCATCATCAATATGGCCAGCGTGGTATCCAGTGTGAAGGGGCTTCCGAATCGCTTCGTTTACGGCGCCAGCAAGGCGGCCGTGATTGGCCTGACCAAATCAGTCGCTGCCGATTACGTCGGCAAAGGCATACGCTGCAATGCCGTCTGTCCCGGGACGGTGGATACTCCCTCGCTCCAGGATCGTATCAATGCCTATGATGATCCGGTCGACGCACGTAAGCAATTTATTGCCAGACAGCCGATGGGCCGGCTCGCAAAAGCAGAGGAAATCGCCCCCGTGGTTGTGTTTCTGGCATCGGACGAGTCTGCCTTCAGCACCGGCAATATCTATTCAGTCGATGGCGGGATGACCATCTGACCGCCTCAGATAAAAGGCCGCCACCAGAGCGGGAATCATCTCCATCAGAGAATGTGCCGTAGCAGCGGCGCACCTGGGATATTTAATTACTGATTTAATATTAAATTTTTCCTTGTGCAGATCACACCTGCCATGAAAAAATGCTTTTCTTTAACCAAAAGTAACTTTTCATGACCAGCGTCACTGACCCCAGCAATCATGAGCCACCCGTGTGGAGGAGAGCACTCCTTGTATGGGGAGTGGTTGCCATTGTGTCCATCGCATTTCTGTGGACAGTAGGGCATCTCGAGCGCGCGGCAGATCAGGACCAGGCAGAGATAGAGGGAAGACGACGCGTTATCAGCCTGACCAACAGTTACGCGAAAGAGCTACAAAATTCAATCGAGAAAATCGATCAGTTGTCTCTGATTATCGCCAGCGCCGGCAAGATCGGCGGCACGAATCAAATCTTTGAAAACCTGCCCTCGTATGGCTGGTTCAATCCCTTGCTGATTGACCAACACGGTATCGTGCGAGGCTCCCATGCACCCGCAACCATTGGCATGTCTGTGTCAGATGCCCGATTTTTTCGGAATCATCTTCAGTCAACTTCCACCGAGCTAAAAATCAATCCGCTCGAACCGGGCATAGGCAAGCTCGCAGGCCAGAAAGTTGCTCGATTCTCCCGTCGCATCAATGACGCGCAGGGGCAGTTCGCCGGTGTCATCTCATTGAGCATGCTACCAGAGCAGCTCACTGAAATCGGTGACGTTGTTGTACTCGACAATGGCGATATCATTGCAATCAAATTTACTAATGGCGACACTCTGAGCCGGCACGACATCGGCCGTGAATTTTCGCAGGATGATTTTGATCTTCTGAGCAGAACCGATACTGCAAAAAATTTCTCTGAGATTCGTGTACCAGGCAACCTGATGTATGTCGGCTGGGCGAAGCTGGATAACTATCCATTAGAGGCCGTCATTGCGATCAACCACAGCAATATCCTGCGATCTTTTAACGAGACACGCGACCTTTACAATCTCCTGCAAGCAGCGGGGAGCAGCCTGATTATTTTTCTTTGTCTCACAGGTGGGTTGCTGCAATCACGACGTGATGCCCGCTTGCGGCATGAAAAAAAGATCACCAACACCTTCCGTCTGGCTGTCGATGAGTCACGAGAAGAGCTGTACATGTTTTCACCTTTCTTCGACAAAGACGGAGTCATGACAGATTTTCTGATAGAGGACTGTAATGGACAGGCCATGCGCATGACTGGCAAAGAAAAAGGGGATTTAATCGGGAAGCGACTTAGCGAGATCTCGGTCGGTGAAAATCTATCAGCCACACACTTGTTTCTGCATACTGCGATGAGTGATGGATTTGCAGAGAAGGAAGTGTTTATCTACCGGGAAGGCCCAAAGAAAAAATACTGGTATCAAGCTCGTGCCGTACGCGCTGATCTTGGACTGGCCGTGACCTTACGCGACATCACTGAGGTCAAAGAAAAAGAGAATCAACTCAAACAATTGGCGCTGACTGATGCACTGACTCACCTACCCAATCGCCATTGGATGAATCAGCAGCTGCCTTTCATGATGGAAGCCGCTGAAAAAAATAGCTACCAATTCGCCGCCTTGTTTGTTGACCTGGATAACTTCAAAGCTATCAATGACACATTAGGGCACAAAGCAGGTGACGCTTATCTACAGGCAGCCGCAAGAATACTGCAGCAATCGGTACGCAAGCATGATCATGTGCTTCGTTTGGGTGGCGATGAGTTCATGATCCTGTTAAACGCACTCGACAATCCTGACATTGCACTCGACATTGCAGAACATGTACTCATAAAACTACGTGATGTCGATACCCTTGATGTCAACAGCAGCCTGTCTCCGCGTGCTTCAATTGGCGTGGCGTTTTACCCTGAAAACGCAACAACTCCCGAAAGTCTGGTGCAGGCTGCTGATATCGCCATGTACGAAGCCAAGCGATCCGGCAAGGACAGGGTCGCACGCTACTCCAGTGAGATGCTCGATCAATTATCCGAGCGTATGAGCATGGAAAGCGCGCTTCGCCAAGCAATTCCAGGGGGACAATTGCTGCTCTACCTGCAACCACGCGCCGGAGCCGCGACCGGTGAGTTGGTCGGATTTGAAGCACTGGTGCGCTGGCAGCATCCAGAACTCGGACTGGTCTCGCCGCAACGCTTCATTCCACTCGCTGAAGAAAGTCACCTGATTGTGGAAGTGGGCAACTGGGTCGCTGCGACCACCTGCGAGACGCTTGCGCACTGGCGCAGCGTCGGAAAGAAAATCGTCCCCGTATCAATCAATGTCTCGACGCGACAGCTGAAAGAACCTGAATTCCGCATAAAGCTTCACGCGCAAATGCAAAAACACGGCATCAATGCCTCGGAGATTGCCATCGAACTCACCGAATCCATGATGATCGGCGACAACGATGCCATACGAAATGAACTTCGTCTGCTGGCCGACATGGGACTGAAACTGATGATTGATGATTTCGGTACGGGTTACTCATCGCTGGCCCGACTGCAAAGCCTGAGTGTCGATGTGCTGAAAATCGATCAGTCCTTTGTCCGCAATCTTTCAGTCGGTGGCGAAGGAATCGTGTTGTGCCAGGCAATGACACAGTTGGGCAAAACACTCGGTCTGACCGTGGTAGCAGAAGGCGTCGAAACCATCGAGCAATTGCAAATACTGCAACTGATGGGCTGTGACGAGATTCAGGGCTTCATCGCGTCACCCCCGGTGCCGGCCGATACCGCTGTGAAGATGCTCGGGGGACCACCCTTCTTTGCGCCCCTAGCTAAAATCCGAAGCGTGCAAGTGAGCGGTCGCTCCCTCAGGACCTAACAATGGGTCTCTTCGCCGATCCGGTCGGCGCGGCTGTCATTACAATAGAGGTTTTTCAGCCTATCCTCATGCCATGAAATATCTTCACACGATGGTCCGCGTCAGTGATGTGGACGCCTCCCTGCATTTTTATCGCGATGCACTCGGACTGGAGCTGGTGCGCCAGTTTGACGTCCCCGCTGGCCGCTTCACCCTGATCTATCTAGCCGCCCCGGGCGACCATGACGCTCAGGTCGAACTCACCTACAACTGGGATCCCGAAGAGCTAGGCGGCAGCCGTAATTTCGGCCATCTGGCTTATGCAGTGGAGGATATCTACGCCACTTGTGAGCGACTGCAAGCGCATGGGGTGACGATCCTTAGGCCGCCGCGAGATGGTCGCATGGCGTTTGTTCGCTCGCCCGACAACATCTCCATTGAGCTCTTGCAGGGAGGCGCTGCGCTCGCGCCGGCCGAGCCCTGGGTGTCCATGCCCAATGTGGGTCAGTGGTGATTCGTTTCAGAACAGGACATTGACATGCAGTCGGATACAAACATCGCTGAAGCCAACGTCTGGCCAGCCCATTTCGAGGCGGCTCACATGCCGGGCTCGCTGCCCATGGGCGGCGTGATTCCGATGACGCCGATCTTCGCCTTCGAGACCCCGGCCGCACCACTGGTCCTGTCGGACGAAGCGTCACTGTCGCCGCGCCGCACCAACATCGAGCTGGGTGGTCTGCTGACTTTCGTGATTGATGATGTCATGACCCCGACCGAGGCAGATGCGGTGATCGAAGCCAGCGAGCGTTTTGGTTATCGTGATGAAGCGCCCGGCATCTCGACGCCGCCGGGCATGCGCATGAACAAGGCCGTGCACTGGCTGGCGGAAGAGGCGCTGCTGGGGACTGTATTCGAGCGCATCGGCCATTTGTTACCGGCCTCGATTGACGGTGGCACGCTGTACCCCGCACTCAGCCGGCGCATCAATAT
>JBILCO010000038.1:0-11348 GCA_044353075.1 Burkholderiaceae bacterium | reverse complement strand
GACGCTGGATCCCGGCCTGCGCCGGGATGACGATTTTTAGGCCAACAATTTTTGAAATGCCATCCCGGCGCAGGCCGGGATCCATCGTCTTTGTTTTACCAAAGATCATTAGATTACTGCACGGCTCGCAAGCAGGACTCATCATCAAACTCGGATACCAGCCCAGAGCTAGCGGGCCGTCAGCCAGTTCAACCTTCCTGCAGTCCTGCATCTGGCAGCATCGTGAGACCAGGCATTGCACAGGACAAGACCGCCTGTCTCACCGCTTCAATCGCACCGGCACGCGTAAAACTTTTACGCCAGGCGATGACGACGCGCCGCGATGGCACCGGTTTTTCGAAAGGCACATAGCGCAGCATGTGATCCGCACCGGGTGTCGCGGGCACCGAGCCTTTCGGCAAGACCGTGATGCCGATGCCCGAAGCCACCATATGACGGATGGTTTCCAGTGATGAGCCTTCGAAGGTACGCGCAATGCCGCTGCCACCGGTAGAGAAACGTGACATCTCGGGACAGACTTCCAGTACCTGATCACGGAAGCAGTGGCCCGCGCCCAGCAGCAGCATGGTTTCGGTCTTGAGTTCGGTGCTGGAGATCGCCGCACGTTCCGCCCATTGATGCTGACGCGGCAAGGCGATCATGAAAGGTTCGTCATACAGCGCGCGCACCATCATGCCCTGTTCATTAAAAGGCAGCGCCATAATCGCTGCATCCAGCTCGCCGGCACGCAGCAGTTCAATCAGCTTGACAGTGAAATTCTCTTGCAGGATCAGCGGCATCTGCGGGAAGTTGTCGATCAGTGTCGGTATCAGTTGCGGCAGCAGATAAGGTGCGATGGTATAAATCACGCCCACCCGCAGCGGGCCGATCAGCGGATCTTTATTTTGCTTCGCGATGTTCTTGATATAAGCCGTTTGCTCCAGCACATGCTCGGCCTGCGCGACGATTTGCGCGCCGATGGGTGTGACGGAGACTTCCGAGCCGCCGCGCTCGAAGATGGGCACACCCAGCTCGTCTTCCAGTTTTTTGATGGCGACCGACAGCGTTGGCTGGGCCACGAAACAAGCTTCGGCAGCCCGGCCAAAGTGTTTTTCGCGCGCGACGGCGACGATGTATTTCAGTTCTGTCAGTGTCATAACTGTAAGTGTCGCACAAGTATCTGAGCGGGGCTGCGGTACAGGTTGCAGTGCAGGGTGCAGGTTATACGGTGCAGGTTGCAGTGCAGGTCTCTACCGTGTCAGACCCGCAGATAATCTTCCTTCGCACCCAGCCAGCGCCCCAGATGGGCATCTGCGATCGCCCGCTCGTGGAGCAGCAGGTGGTGCGCCACATCGCGCGCCTGTTCGACCAGCCACTGGTCTTGTTCCAGGTCGGCGAAGCGCAGCATCGCTTGCCCGGATTGCCGCGCGCCGAGAAATTCACCGGGGCCGCGTATTTCAAGATCGCGTCGTGCGATCTCGAAGCCATCGGCAGTTTCGCGCATGATCGCGAGTCGCTGCTTTGCGACCGGTCCCAGCGGTCCTTGATACATCAGCAGACAGGCACTGGCATCGGTACCCCGGCCCACCCGGCCCCGCAGCTGGTGTAGTTGTGACAGGCCAAAGCGTTCTGCATGCTCGATCACCATCAGCGAGGCATTTGGCACATCGACCCCGACCTCAATGACGGTGGTGGCCACCAGCACCTGAAGGTCGCCACGCGCGAAAGCCTCCATCACCTGCTGTTTTTCTGCCGGTTTCAGACGGCCATGAACCAGACCGATGCGCAAATCCGGCAGCGCAGCGGTCAGCATCAGGTGCGTATCGGTGGCGGTTTGCAATTGCAGGGCTTCAGATTCTTCGATCAGCGGGCAAACCCAGTAAATTTGTCGCCCTTCTTTTGCTGCAGCGTGTACGCGTTCTATGACCTCATCGCGCCGTTCCTGCGCAATCAGGCGCGTGATCACCGGTGTCCGACCCGGTGGCAATTCATCGATGACGGACACTTCAAGATCAGCGAAATAAGTCATTGCCAGCGTACGCGGAATCGGTGTGGCCGACATCATCAGTTGGTGCGGCACGCTGTCGATGCCTTTGTTACGCAGTGTGAGTCGTTGCGCGACGCCGAAGCGGTGCTGTTCGTCGACGATAACCAGTCCGAGTCGGGCAAAGTCTACATCCTGCTGTATCAGTGCGTGGGTGCCGATCACCAGCTGGGCGGTACCGTCTTCAATGCGCGCGCGGGCTTCTTCTTTCTCGCGTTTTTTCAGACTGCCGGTCAGCCAGGCGATGTTGACGCCCAGCGGCGCCAGCCAGCCGGCGATTTTCCGGAAGTGCTGCTCAGCCAGGATCTCGGTGGGCGCCATCAGCGCGGTTTGATAGTGGTTGTCGATCGCCTGCGTGGCGGCCAACGCGGCCACCACAGTTTTGCCGCTGCCCACATCGCCTTGCAGCAGCCGCTGCATCGGATACGGTGCTGCCAGATCGATGCGTATCTCTTCCAGCACACGTTGCTGCGCAGCGGTCAGCGAAAAAGGCAGTGCTTCGGTCAGCAGCCCGGTCAGCGGGCCGGGTTTCGCCAATACCGGCGCGCCCTGCTGGCGACGCGCTGCCTGGGCGCGCTTCATCGACAATTGCTGCGCGAGCAGTTCATCGAATTTCATGCGTACCCAGGCCGGATGTGTACGCTCGCTCAGCGCATTTTCATCGACTTCGGGCGTTGGGTGATGCAGCACTTTGACGGCTTCGCTGAATGGCATGAGTTTCAGTTTTTCGCGCAGCGCATCGGGCAGGGTATCGCTGGCATCGATGCGCGTCATTGCAGCATCGATGGCCTTGCGCAGCAGCGTCTGTGACAGGCCTTCGCCCGCCGGGTAAACAGGTGTGAGCACGTCGGGCAGCGGGGTGTCGATATCCACTGAACGTACGGTGGGATGCACCATTTCCAGACCAAAAAATCCCTCGCGCATTTCACCACGTACGCGAAGCCGTTTGCCGACGGCCATCTGCGTGGCCTGACTGCCATAGAAATTCAGGAACCGAAGGGTGAGCTGCTCGGTGTCATCAGCGAGCGTCACCACCAGCTGCCGGCGCGGCCGGTATTGCACATCGCAGGCCGTGACCATGCCTTCGATTTGCACCGACTGCCCATACAGCCGGGCCGCGTCGCTGATCGAATGTCGCTGGGTCTCGTCTTCATAGCGCATCGGCAGGTGCAGCACCAGCGCCATGTCCGTGGACAGGCCCAGCCGGGCCAGGCGGTCGGCAGTGCGCAGGCTTTTCGGTGGGCTGGATTTTTTTCGGGTCGCAGGCATGAGGGGCTGTGCTGTTCGGGCGCAGCGTAGAATACCGGCTTTTGTCAGCGAGTTCACGCGTCAAGCAAAGTGGATCATTTTTACCGCTTTACAGCTCGTCTTGCAGCCCGCTCAATCGATCGCACTTTAAACCGCCATGTACTCACTCGCCGATTTCGATTTTCATTTACCGCCTGAATTGATTGCGCAGGCGCCGCTGGCCAGCCGCAGCGGCTCGCGGTTGCTGCAAGTGATGCGTGATGGTGTCGCTGACCGTTCATTTTCGGAGATCATCGCGCTGCTGCAGCCCGGCGATGTGCTGGTATTTAATGACACCCGTGTGTTGAATGCACGCTTTCGCGGTGTCAAAGCCAGCGGCGGTCAGGTAGAAGTGCTGGTCGAGCGGGTGATTGACACCACGACCGTGTTGGCCCAGGTGCGCGCGTCCAAGTCACCCAAGCCCGGTATGCACTTGCGGCTGTGTGATGCCTTTGAGGTCGAGGTCGGCGAGCGGGCCGGAGAATTTTTTGTGCTGCATTTCCCGAGTGATGCGCTCACGCTGATCGAAACCTATGGCAGCCTGCCGCTGCCGCCTTACATCACGCACACCCCTGATGCGGTGGATGCGCAGCGTTACCAGACTGTGTATGCCAAATCACCGGGCGCGGTGGCTGCGCCAACGGCTGGACTGCATTTTGATCAGGCCTTGCTTGATGCTTTGCAGGCCAGAGGGATTCGCCTGGCCTGGCTGACGCTGCATGTCGGTGCGGGCACTTTTCAGCCGGTGCGCTCCGAAGATCTGACGCAGCACACCATGCACAGCGAGTGGTACAACATTTCTGCCGAATGTGTGGCCACAATTCGTGAGGCGCAGCTGGCAGGGCGGGATGTGATTGCGGTCGGTACAACCAGTTTGCGCGCATTGGAATCGGCATCACGCTCGGGTCGGCTGGTGGCGGGTAGTGATGACACACAGATTTTTATCACGCCGGGTTTTGATTTTCAAACGGTCACGCGACTGATCACAAATTTTCATTTACCCAAATCGACGTTGATGATGCTCGTGTCCGCTTTTGCAGGTTACGAGCGCATACGTTCTTCCTACGCGCATGCGATAGAACAGCGTTATCGGTTTTTTAGCTATGGCGATGCCATGCTGCTGGACAGGGAAAAATCCGTATGAAATTTACGCTGCTGACGACGGATGGTCATGCAAGACGCGGTCGGCTGGAACTGGCGCATGGCACGATAGAAACGCCAATCTTTATGCCGGTCGGTACCTACGGGTCGGTGAAGGCGATGTCGCCGGTCGAGCTCAATGACATTCATGCGCAGATCATTCTAGGTAATACCTTTCACCTGTGGCTGCGTCCGGGGCTGGAGGTGATTCGGCGCTTCGGCGGACTACATCGTTTCATGGGCTGGGACAAACCCATCCTCACCGACTCCGGCGGCTTTCAGGTGTTCTCGCTGGGTGAGATGCGAAAAATCACCGAGGAGGGCGTAAAGTTTGCTTCGCCCATCAATGGTGACCGCTTGTTTCTGTCGCCCGAAATTTCAATGCAGATTCAGCGTGTGCTCAATGCCGACATCGTGATGCAGTTTGATGAGTGCACGCCCTATGAAATCGACGGCCGTCCCGCCACGCGCGAAGAAGCGGGCATCTCCATGCGCATGTCATTACGCTGGGCGAAACGCTCGCTGGACGAGTTTCAGCGCGAAGATAATCCGAATGCCTTGTTTGCGATCGTTCAGGGTGGCATGTTTGAAGCGCTGCGTGATGAATCACTCGCAGGTCTGGAGACCATGGATTTTCACGGCGTGGCCATTGGTGGCTTGTCGGTGGGCGAGCCCAAGGAAGACATGCAGCGCATACTCGCTCACACGGGACCTAAATTACCTGCGCACAAGCCGCATTACCTGATGGGCGTGGGTACGCCGGAAGATCTGGTGGAAGGCGTCGCCAATGGTATCGATATGTTCGATTGCGTGATGCCGACTCGCAATGCGCGCAATGGCTGGCTGTTCACGCGTTTCGGTGACGTCAAGATCAAGAATGCGCGCTATAAAGATGAGGAGCAGCCGCTGGATGCGCGCTGCAGTTGCTATACCTGCCAGAATTTTTCGCGTGCTTATCTGCATCATTTGCATCGCTGCGGCGAAATTTTGGGTGCGCGCCTCAATACCATTCATAACCTGCATTACTACCTGGAATTAATGCAGGACATGCGAACCGCGATTGATGAACATCGGTTTGCTGAATTTCGTTTGAAATTCTCGGCAGACCGCGCGCGAGGCTGCTGACAGTGCTGAACGGTTTTCGTATGTGACTAACCATCAAATTCGGCTAATTTTTAGTCGCAACGTATGGGTCTGTCGGCTCCGAGTGAGCTGAGCAGTCGATTCCGTTCTTTTGTCAGACGCCGCTGATGCTTGCTTGCTATTTTAATAACATGCTCCTGGTTATTTGCTGGTAGCGCATGAGGCGTCGCCGGACATTAAATCCCAGAGTAGCTGGACGGCGGTGGATTACGCGAGCAATCCGGGTGGCGAGGTTTATCGCGTCATTCTCGAGAGCGCGGGCCTGATCCCCGGCACGAGGCTGTCGCACCGCTGAGCGTATCGGCGCAGCAAAGGAGGATGGCTGGAATGCTAAAATGTCGGGTCTTTGAATAACCATTCACCGGAGCAGTCCATGTTTATTTCCAACGCCTATGCGCAGGCAGCGGCACCCGCAGGCGCGGCAGGCGGCCTGATGAGCTTCCTGCCCATCATCCTCATGTTCGTCGTGCTGTACTTTCTGATGATCCGCCCTCAGATGAAGCGGCAGAAAGAACAAAAGGCGATGATCGACGCGCTGGCCAAAGGCGATGAGATCGTGACCGCCGGCGGTGTGGTCGGCAAAGTAACCAAAGTCAGCGACGGTTATGTAACGATCGAAGTGTCCGAAGGCACAGAGATCGTGATGCAAAAAGCCGCTGTCACGCTGCTGCTACCCAAGGGCACCATCAAGGCCCTGTAAGGGTCCGATGCCCCGCATGTCCGGCTCCTGAGTCGGACATTTTCTTTTGATGCAGGATGCCATGAACCGTTATCCCCTCTGGAAATATGTGTTGATCTTGCTCGTGCTCTGCATGGGTGTGTTGTACACCGTACCGAATTTCTTTGGCGAGTCGCCAGCGGTACAGATCAGCAGTGCGAAGGCCACGTTGAAACTCGGTCCCGATACCGTTAGCCGCGCACGCGCGGCGCTGGAAAAATCCGGTGTGCAAGCGGAAACGATTTTCTACGAAGACCTGGGCAACAATGGCACCGTGCGCGCCCGTTTCGCCACGACCGACCTGCAGTTCAAGGCCAAGTCGGCACTCGAGCAGGGGCTTAACAGCGACCCTTCTGATCCCAGCTATCTGATTGCTTTCAATTTGCTGCCCAACACGCCTGGCTGGTTGCAGAGCCTGCATGCGCTGCCCATGTATCTGGGTCTGGATTTGCGCGGCGGTGTGCACTTCCTGATGCAGGTCGATTCCCGCGCCGTTCTGGCCAAGCGCATGCAGGGTGTGCAAACCGGTGTGCGAGCGCTGCTGGTTGAAAAGCGCGTACGCTTCGCGGGCTTGTCACGTGAAGCAGAGGCAGTCAATATCCTTTTTCGGGATGAGGCGACACTCAATGCTGCGCGTGAAGTGCTTGGCGCGCAGATGCCCGAGCTGGCAATGACGGAGGCACAGGACGCCGAAGGGATGCGTCTGCGTGTGACGCTCAACCCGCAGGCCCTGAAGAGCACACTGGAAGATGCGGTACAGCAGAATATTTCCACGCTCTCCAAGCGCGTCAATGAACTCGGTGTGGCCGAACCCGTGATTCAGCGTCAGGGTGCCGACCGTATTGTGGTGCAGCTGCCGGGTGTGCAGGATGTCTCGCGCGCGAAAGACATCATTGGCCGCACTGCGACGCTCGAAGTGCGCATGGTGGATGAAACCATCAGCCGCGGTACCGAAGAAAGCGCGGCGATACCCCTGGGCTCGGAGCTGTTCAAATCAGGTAAGGCAACGCCAGTCATTCTTTACAAAGACCCGGTCATTACCGGCGACTACATTTCCAATGCCGGAGCGAGTTTTGACCAGAACCAGCAGCCCTCGGTCAGCCTTGATCTGAATGGCGATGGTGGCCGCAAGATGCGCGAAGCGACACGCAACCGGGTCGGCAAGCTGATGGCGATCGTCTTGTTTGAAAAAGGCAAGGGTGAGGTACTGACGGTCGCGACCATTCGCGACGAGCTGGGTTCCCGCTTCCAGATCACCGGTATGGAGTCGCCGGCCGCTGCGACGGATCTGGCACTGCTGCTGCGTGCAGGTTCGCTGGCAGCGCCCATGGAAATCATCGAGGAACGCACCATCGGACCGCAGCTGGGCGCGGAAAATATCAGCAAGGGTTTCAATTCCACGCTGTACGGTTTTGCGGCAATTACCGTATTTATGGTGATGTATTACCTGATTTTTGGCGCGTTCAGCGTGTTTGCGCTCGCGGTCAACGTGATGCTGCTGATCGCTTTGCTTTCGCTGCTGCAGGCCACGCTGACGTTGCCGGGTATTGCGGCGATTGCACTGACCCTGGGTATGGCGATCGATGCGAACGTGCTGATCAATGAGCGTATTCGAGAAGAGCTGCGTAACGGTAATTCACCGCAGGCTGCCATTGCCACCGGTTTCGAGCGCGCCTGGGCAACGATTCTGGATTCGAATGTCACGACGCTGATTGCCGGTCTGGCGCTGCTGATTTTTGGTTCGGGACCGATCCGCGGTTTTGCTGTTGTTCACTGTCTGGGTATTTTGACCTCAATGTTTTCTGCGGTCGTGGTAGCGCGTGCACTGGCCAATCTCTGGTACGGCCGTCGCAAGAAGCTCACGAGCGTCTCAATTGGTCAAGTCTGGAAACCGACCGTCTGAGACGGCACGGTCCACTGAAAGGAAAGTCATGGAGTTTTTCCGAATCAAAAAAGACATACCGTTCATGCGGCATGCGCTGGTGTTCAACATCGTCTCGGCGCTGACCTTTGCGGCCGCGGTGTTTTTCCTGGTATCCAAAGGGCTGCATCTGTCGATCGAATTCACCGGTGGTACCGTGATGGAGGTCTCATACGCCAAGCCAGCTGATCTGGAGCGGATTCGCCAGACGGTTGGGACGCTGGGATTTACGGACAGTCAGGTGCAGAGCTTTGGTACGGCACAAGATGTGCTGATCCGTTTGCCTGTGCAAAAAGGCAAGACAACTGCTCAGGCAAGTACGCAGGTACTTGAGGCCCTGAAGGCGGACGATGCCACGGTCAGCTTGCGTCGAGTGGAATTCGTGGGGCCTCAGGTCGGCGAGGAGCTTGCGCACGATGGTCTGACTGCGCTGGCTTTCGTCGTGGTCGGGATCATGATTTATCTCGCTTTTCGTTTCGAATGGAAGTTTGCCGTTGCTGCAATCGTCGCGAACCTGCATGACGTGGTGATCATTTTGGGATTCTTTGCATTTTTTCAGTGGGAGTTCTCCCTGACCGTGCTGGCAGCGGTGCTCGCCGTGCTGGGTTACTCGGTCAACGAGTCGGTGGTGGTGTTTGATCGGGTGCGCGAAACTTTCCGTGATCGTCGTTTCGGAAAGCTCGAGACGGCGGATGTGATGAACCATGCAATCACCAGCACCATTTCAAGAACCGTCATCACTCACGGTTCGACGCAGCTGATGGTCTTGTCCATGCTGATTTTTGGTGGTCCGACGCTGCATTATTTTGCCGTAGCGCTGACGATTGGTATTTTGTTCGGTATTTATTCGTCGGTGTTCGTTGCCGCAGCCGTGGCGATGTGGCTGGGTGTGAAGCGGGAAGATTTGCTGAAGCCGGTCAAGCCAAAAGATGAGACGGACGGGGCGGTGGTTTGATTTTTCTGTCTGATTAAAATGAGAAAGCCGGCGTGATGGCCGGCTTTTTTATTGGCTGCTGTGATCCGACTTCTCGCTGACCGCCTTGCTGAAAAGAAGACCTTCGTGCTTGCGAAGCTCTTTAAATTTTCTTCGCCAGAGCCTCTGCCAGGCCTACATAGGAAGCCGGTGTCATCGCCAGCAGCTGATCTTTTGCTTCCTGTGGAATCGCGAGTTTGCCAATGAAATCTTGTAGCGCTTCTTTCGAAATGCCCTTGCCGCGGGTCAGTTCCTTGAGCTGCTCGTAAGGATTTTCAATGCCGTAGCGGCGCATGACCGTCTGCACAGGCTCGGCCAGTACTTCCCAGCTTTGATCAAGATCTTCAGCAATCCGTGCCGCGTTGACTTCCAGTTTATTCAGGCCGCGCAGGCAGCTGTCATAGGCGAGCAACGCATAGCCCAAGCCCACCCCGATATTGCGCAAGACGGTGGAATCGGTCAGGTCACGCTGCCAGCGTGACACGGGCAGTTTTTCTGCCATGTGTTTCAGAACCGCGTTGGCCATGCCCAGATTGCCTTCGGAGTTTTCGAAATCAATCGGATTCACTTTATGCGGCATGGTCGAGGAACCGATCTCGCCGGCTTTCGTGCGCTGTTTGAAATACCCCAGCGAGATGTAGCCCCAGATATCGCGATTCAGGTCGAGCAGTATGGTGTTGGTACGGGCAAAGGCATCAAACAGTTCGGCCATGTAATCGTGCGGCTCGATCTGGATGGTGTAGGGATTGAATGTCAGTCCCAGCCGGTCTTCAATCACATGCCGAGAAAACGCTGGCCAGTCAAAGGACGGATACGCTGATAGATGCGCGTTGTAGTTGCCGACGGCGCCATTCATTTTGCCGAGGATGCCCACGCCGGCGATACGCTGCCGGGCGCCCTGCAGGCGCGCGACCACATTCGCCATTTCCTTGCCCAGTGTGGTCGGGCTGGCCGGTTGTCCGTGAGTGCGGGACATCATGGGTACGCCGGCGTTCACGTGGGCGAGTTCGGTTAACTTCGCAATGATGTCGTCTAGCGCTGGCAGCATGACGGTATCGCGCGCAGCTTTGAGCATCATGCCGTGCGAGGTGTTGTTGATATCTTCGGAAGTGCACGCGAAATGGATAAATTCTGCGGCAGCGATCAGTTCCGGCAGGTGACTGACTCTTTCTTTCAACCAGTACTCCACCGCTTTCACGTCATGGTTGGTGGTCGCTTCAATTGCTTTGATGCGCGCGGCGTCTTCTTCCGAGAAGTTCGTAGCCAGCTGGTTCAGCAAGGTCGTGGCTTGTGCAGAGAAAGGTTTCAGCTCCGCGAATCCCGCCTCGGACAACTCAATCAGCCAGGCAATTTCCACTTTGACGCGGTGATGCATGAAGCCGGCTTCGGACAGAATCGGGCGCAGCGCCCCGGTTTTTGATGCATAGCGACCGTCAAGAGGGGACAGAGCAGACAGAGAAGAAAGTTGCATTTTGGGAAGGGCCGAGGGTCGGCGGAGGTGATCCGAAAAGACAAGCATTTTACCATCCGGGCCATCCCTGGATTTTCAGGGCTTTCGGTGTGCCGGATTAACTGCAGGTGATTTTTCCGGGGCATAAAATGTCGTTTTTTTAGCATCTTCCGGATGCTATAATCCGCGTCCCAAAATCGTGACCGAATTCCCATGAAACTGATTGGATCACTCGCCAGTCCTTATGTGCGCAAAGTCCGTATCGTAATGGCAGAAAAAAAGCTCGACTATGAATTCATTCTTGAGGATGTGTGGTCACCCACCTCGACCATCGCGCTGTCCAACCCGCTGGGCAAAGTACCTTGCCTGATTATGGAAGACGGTGGCGCCATGTTTGATTCGCGCGTTATCGTTGAATATCTGGACACGATGTCGCCGGTTGGCAAACTGCTGCCCAGTCAGGGGCGCGAGCGTGCCAGTATCAAGTGCTGGGAAGCGCTGGCCGATGGCGTGCTCGACGCCGGCATTCTGATTCGGCTGGAGCGCACACAGCGACCTGCGGAACGGCAAAGTGATCCATGGGTAGAGCGTCAGTTCGGAAAAATTCACGAAGGTCTGCGTGCCATGTCGC
Organism: Burkholderiaceae bacterium; assembly: GCA_044353075.1. Taxonomy (GTDB): domain Bacteria; phylum Pseudomonadota; class Gammaproteobacteria; order Burkholderiales; family Burkholderiaceae_D; genus Pernthalerella. The sequence continues at coordinate 62 of JBILCO010000038.1, read as the reverse complement.
GCGGCCTGGGTGATGGCGTGTTTTGCGTCGGTCCGCATTTGTCACTGGCGGATATTGCGGTC
>JBILCO010000277.1:0-3194 GCA_044353075.1 Burkholderiaceae bacterium | reverse complement strand
ACCGAATTTGATCCCTCGACGGAAAATCCCGTCGTGGCACTGATTAACGAGTGGCAGAACCATGATGGTGTGATCGAACGCCGCGATGAAAACTCCGACCTGGGCGGCACCATGCGACTGGGCGCGCAGACTTGCGATGTCAAGCCCGGTACGCTGGCGGCCGAAATCTATGGTGCGCAGGTAACCGAGCGCCATCGTCATCGCTACGAAGCCAACAATCACTACCTTGATCGCGTCGAGCAGGCGGGTCTGATTGTGTCAGCCCGTACGCCGCATGAGGCGCTGTGTGAAATCATGGAGCTGCCGCGCTCAGGTGACAACGCGCATCCGTGGTACATGGGTGTGCAGTACCACCCCGAATTCAAATCCACACCGCGCGATGGTCATCCCTTGTTCATCTCATTCATCAAGGCCGCGCTCGCGCACAAAGAGGCTGCCAACCAGAGGAAAGCGGCATGAAACTTTGCCATTTCGATGCCGGACTCGACCAGCCTTTCTTCCTGATTGCCGGCCCTTGTGTGATCGAATCACTGGAAATGGCCATCGACACGGCCGGTCAGCTGAAAGAAATCACGACCAGCCTGGGTATTCCGTTTATCTACAAATCGTCGTTTGACAAAGCCAACCGTTCCTCGGGCAGTTCCTTCCGCGGCTTGGGTATGGAAAAAGGCCTTGAGATTCTTGCCCAGGTGCGTAAGCAGGTGGGCGTGCCTGTGCTGACCGATGTGCATGAGATCGATGAGATCAAGCCGGTGGCAGCGGTAGTCGATGTGCTGCAAACGCCTGCTTTCCTTTCCCGGCAAACTGATTTCATCCGAGCCTGCGCGCAGTCGGGCAAGCCGGTCAATATCAAGAAAGGCCAGTTCCTTGCGCCGCATGACATGAAAAACGTCATCGACAAGGCGCGTGAGGCCGCGCGTGAAGTCAATCTGCCGACCGATGTATTCATGGCCTGTGAGCGCGGTGTTTCATTCGGTTACAACAATCTGGTGTCAGACATGCGCTCGCTGGCCATCATGCGCAATACCGGCTGTCCGGTGGTGTTTGATGCGACGCACTCGGTGCAATTGCCCGGTGGTCAGGGCACGACCTCCGGTGGTCAGCGTGAATTTGTGCCGGTGCTGGCACGTGCGGCGGTGGCGGTAGGTATTGCCGGCCTGTTCATGGAAACGCATCCTGATCCGGCCAATGCCAAATCCGACGGTCCGAATGCGGTACCGTTGCATCGGATGCGTGAACTGCTGGCCAGCCTCGCGGCGGTGGATCGCGTGGTCAAGCAGCAACCCTTTTTGGAAAATGATTTTTCCTGAGCGCCGTCTCGCATCGTGCACCGCTTTACGCGAGACCTGCGAGAGCGAGACATTGTTGAGACATGTTGTTTGAGATCTGTTCAAGGCCATTGCAAGGCCTGTTTCCTGCCTGTTTTATTTGTGGAGAATCTGAATGAGTGCAATTGTTGACATCGTTGGCCGTGAAATCCTTGATTCGCGTGGCAATCCCACTGTGGAATGCGATGTGTTGCTGGAGTCCGGCGTGATGGGTCGTGCTGCTGTGCCTTCGGGCGCATCGACCGGTTCGCGTGAAGCGGTCGAACTACGCGACAGCGACAACACCCGCTACCTCGGCAAAGGCGTGCTCAGAGCTTGCGAACACGTCAACACCGAAATTTCCGAAGCTATCATGGGCCTGGATGCCAGCGAGCAGGCGTTTCTGGACCACACGCTGATCGATCTTGATGGCACCGAGAACAAATCCCGACTGGGCGCCAATGCCATCCTCGCGGTTTCAATGGCGGTTGCCAAGGCAGCGGCGGAAGAGGCCGGTCTGCCTTTGTACCGCTACTTCGGCGGATCCGCCGCGATGCAAATGCCGGTGCCGATGATGAACGTGATCAATGGTGGTGCGCATGCGGACAACAATCTGGATATTCAGGAGTTCATGATCATCCCGGTGGGTGCACCGAGTTTTCGTGAAGCGATGCGCTATGGCGCGGAAGTATTCCATACGCTGAAAAAAATTCTGCACGATCGCAAACTGACCACCTCGGTCGGTGATGAAGGCGGGTTCGCACCTTCCGTGGAAAATCATGAAGCCGCGATCAAGCTGATTATCGAAGCGATCGAAAAAGCCGGCTACGAGCCGGGCACCCAGATTGCGCTGGGTCTTGATTGCGCTGCCAGTGAGTTTTATCGCGACGGTAAATATCATCTGGCGGGTGAAGGGCTGAGCCTCTCGTCGGCAGATTTCACCCATCTTTTAGCGACGTGGTGCGACAAGTATCCGATCATGTCGATCGAAGACGGCATGGCCGAGAATGACTGGGAAGGCTGGGCCACACTGACCGGCGCACTGGGTAAAAAAATTCAGCTGGTCGGTGATGATCTGTTTGTGACCAACACAAAAATTCTGCGTGAGGGTATCGAGAAAAATATCGCCAACTCCATTCTCATCAAGATCAATCAGATCGGTACGCTGACCGAAACCTTTGCAGCGATCGAGATGGCCAAGCGGGCTGGCTACACGGCGGTTATTTCGCATCGTTCCGGTGAGACCGAAGATTCGACCATCGCGGACATTGCCGTGGGCTGCAATGCCCTGCAGATCAAGACCGGGTCGATGTCGCGCTCGGACCGCATGGCAAAATACAACCAGTTGTTGCGCATCGAGGAAGATCTCGGCGACATCGCCAGCTATCCCGGGCGTCAGGCTTTTTACAACTTGCGGTAAGCTTTGTAGCGGGTTGGCCTTCAGGACTGATCCGCGCTCCGGTACACAACGAGATTTCAGATCCCCGCATGCGTCTCTTACTGATATCGCTGACTGCTTTGCTCGTACTGATCCAGTACCCGCTCTGGCTGGGTAAGGGCGGATGGCTGCGTGTCTGGGATTTGTCGCGTCAGCTCGACGTGGCGCTCGTCAAGGAGCAGGAACTCAAGGCGCGCAACGCCAAACTGGACTCGGAAGTCCAAGACCTGAAAGAGGGTACCGGTGCGATTGAAGAGCGGGCGCGTTATGAGCTGGGACTGGTGAGGGACAGCGAGATTTTCGTGCAGGTGCTGGATGGGAAAGACAAGCAGCAAGTCGCCGGCGTCAAACCCTGAACCCTCCGGTTTTCAATGCTGCCGGCCTGCGGGTAGTTGAACGGCATCGGCGAGCGTCTCCAGCGCAAACAGCTGCCGGCAGTCCACTGCATC
>JBILCO010000037.1:0-11354 GCA_044353075.1 Burkholderiaceae bacterium | reverse complement strand
CAGGCACTGAAAAGCCATTGATCACCAGATCGCCGTCTTTCAGCGTCTTGATATCGTCAGCATCACTCACCGCAGCGCGCAAAGAGCTCACTTGTGTCGACACGTTATCCGCAAAATTGCCGGCGGACAGGCGGGCCCTGCTAAGGTCTTTACTTGGGGATGTACCGATTCGAACGCCCTGCTCAACCTTGGCTTCCAGCGCATAAGTACCTGCCTGAACGCCCTGGCGCAAGCCAGTACGTGCGGAAAAATCAGTCGCGCTTGCATTCAGGTTTTCGAAAGTCAGTTCGATGTTACGACCATCAACAGCGACCAAACGCACACCTTCTGCATCATTTTCACTATCGATTGCCGACACACCCGTTTTGTGTGTGATGAAATTAATGGCTGCAACAACGGCTGCCCGTGATTCGCGGCTATTGTTGAGCACGGTAGTAATCGTCGGCGTTGCCTCGCCGTTAATGACTAGATTACCCTGAACGACCGAGGCACCCGACATCGGTGCACCAGTCATGATGTTTTCGTTCACAACAGCGTTGACGCCTGTCATCGATGACTTGCGGTTGATCGCTGCAGCAATTGCAATGGCAGAACCCGAGGCATTATTTACAGGCGAGAATAAATCATCGCTGGGATAAGAGGCGCCGATAGCGACGCCATTGATCACCAGATCGCCCGACTGCAGTGCCGGAATACTGCCAGCCACATCGACGGCAAGCTTGACTTCACGACCAGTGATGTCGGTCAGCGCTGATGTAGCATCCTTGAACTGGTAGACCAGATCATCCGTAATCACCGTGTCATTGGCAGCTTTCGTAAAAGTCAGCTGCTTGGTGGCGGCGTCGTAGGTGCCGGTCATAGCGATGGTATCGCCATCGTTTTTAAGAAAGCTCGCTGTCACCGCACCGGCAGTGCTTACCGTGAAATTCACAGCACCACTGTGCAGAAAATCGCCATTAAACAGCTCTTCCGTATCAGTGATCGCTATTTTGGTTTCTACCGCAGCCATGGCTGCGCCAGTTGTGTCCGTATCAACAAAAGTGACAGGATCTACACCACCGCTGGCGGGATCAAAATTGATCACGATGATATCGTTAGTCGCTCCGGCTGCCACGGTGTGTCCCGACTGACTGCCGAACTCAGTACTGCTTTGAAGCGCTGCAAGTACTTTGGTACCGATAGTGGTCGCCGTATCGTCATCTAATATCGTCACTTCCACGCCACCGACGGTAATGACGCCATCTGCTGTTGCCGGCCCCGTAAACGTCAGTGTCTGGATTTCACCCGCATCTGCGCCCGTAATCGTGCGTGAGGTCGTGGGGTCAATGAAAACCGTGTCATATTCACCCACGGAGGTAGTCTTATAGACAGGACGATCGCCAACTCGGGCACCGGCACTGCCATTCAATATCTGAAAACCGTTCCATTCAGTCATGTCGCTGATACGAACGATTTCCTTCTTCAGCTGCTGGAATTCCAGGTCCAGATAGCTACGTTGCTCATTCGCGTTCGTATCATTGATCGCCTGAATCGCCAGTTCGCGCATACGCTGCATCATGTCGGTAATGGCGTTGGTCGCGCCCTCCACCGTCTGAATCAGCGAAATTGCGTCGCCCGCATTCCTGACCGACTGATCCAGCGCCCGTATTTGCTGGGTCATGCGCGTCGCAATGGCCATACCGGCAGCATCGTCTTTGGCTGAATTGATTCGCTTACCCGTGGACAGTTGCTGCATTGCGGTTTGCAATGAGCGTTCCGTCCCTTTAAGGGCTGCTTGGCCAAAGAGGGCCTTGTAGTTTGTGTTGATGACTGCCATGCTCGGTTTCTCCTTCCGGCGTCTTTATCTTGCGTATCTTCGTGCGGACTTGCCGCGTCTAACAGACGATAAGCATTTATTGTGCCAGATAAAAAACTTCAATTAAATCAATTGGTTAGAAATAAAATGTATTTCTGCATCGCCTGCATTTGAGGCGGGTGGCAAATTCTGTCGATATTCCGGCAGGACATTGCCACGATAGATTTTTCCATTAAAAACAATGTGTTACTGCTGCACCGCGCTCAATCCCAGCGCATCTGCGAGCGAATCGTATTCTTTTAGCAATTCCGGATGATCAGGGAACAAACTCAGCGCAATGCCCGCCGCCTCAAATGCGTAGGCAAGATCGAGATTGCAGCGCAACGAGCGAATCAGCATGGAATAAGTAAACACTGTTGCCATCTCGCCTTGCATGTCAATCAGTTGACGCAGCAAATCGATAGCCTGCGGCCAGTCTTCACGGACCACGGCAAGCAAACTGGTCATCGCCAGAATGTCTTCATTATCGGGATACAGCGCGAGTCCGGCATCGCCCAATGCATAGGCCAATGCATCGCGATCCTGCCCCATCAGGGTTTGTATAGCCAAACGAATTTCCGAGGGCGAAAAACGCGATACTTGAAGCGTGCTGAAAGGCTGGCCATTTTCAGCGCTGGAAATCAAAACCTGGGCAAGACTCGTCATGATTAAACTCCTATTGTTTTGCTTGTAACAAACGGTGGGGCCAGACAATACGATCTAAAACTCCCCTTTGCACATCGTTAAGCAAAACGGATGCCAGAAAAACTTTAGGCGGTATTCTGATTTTTTTGACAAAGCTCGGCCAATTTTTCAGTGCAAACTGCACGAAAAAGCGAACTTTGCCGCACTTACGGAAAAAAATTGCCGGGGGGAGGAAAAAACTGCAATAAAAGCGGCAATGAAAAGCCAGCCGCTGCGATTCTGATGTCAGCTATCAGACACTGCAGAGGTGAACTGGTATTCGAAACGTGCCAGCGTATGGCTGGCAAATCCCTGCTTGAATTCACCAATGGCTAATTGCTTGGGCGTCGGTGATGGCAAATCCTGAATATAAGGTCGTTCGCCGATGCGATACCAGACCAAACCCAACGATTGCATCATCTCAATAGCCACATGCTGCACGATATGCCCGAGCGGTTTATCGAAGAGCGTGCGATCGTACGCACCCACCGCATACAGACCTTCATCACGGGTGTACTGAAAAAAACCGCCGCCAACCAGCCGCCGATCCGATGGATCACGCAAGCTTACAAAAAAAGCGCTTCCCGCGAGAATCATTGACCACTGCATTGCCCAACTTTCTGCGTTGCGCGTGTCCCGACCGGCAGCGTTTCGATGCAATTCTCTGAATTCTTGCCACACGGTGTCATTTGCATTGGTCTGATCCATGCGGTCCACCGACCAGATTCTTAATCCGGTGTTGATCAGCGGGCGATAGCTTTTTCTGAAACCGGAACGAATATCCACCATTGAACGGCGCAGATCGCAAAACAATTCATGCTTGATGCTGATTTTTGTGCCGGACACCAATAATTGCTGATGCCAATCCGTTACACCAGAGACGCCGCCTGACTCCACAGGGGAAATAATCTGTTCAAATTCAATTCGTGGAAATCCAAAGGCAGAAGCTATGTTATGAACGGCAGCAATGCACTGAGACACCAATTTTTTTCGGGTGACAGGTGAAATTTTATCGATGAATAATGGTGCAGCTATCGGCAACATCTGAAAGTCGCCCTCAGACGGATCACCCTTCATCACGAGCCGAAAGGGCCAGAGCCCGCAGGGGCGGCGGTCATTCAAAAGTACGACGGACCGATCATGCACCGTCCATCCGGCATCTTCAAAGTAGGTATTCTGATACGCCAGCATAGAAAGTGAATAGCTGACCGGCTGATAAGCAAGCCCACACCAGGCCTGCTCCCACAACGCAGGATCAGCGGCTGCAGGCACGATGTCCATGCCAGCAGACATCAGCAGCGAATTCATGTCATCTGGCCGCAAGATTCATCACATCCCAAGTTACGGGCATACCAAAATCTACGTCATGCATCACCGGTTTGCCGATGATCAAATCAGTATATTTGGGTGGTATGCCATAGCCCGGGCGCACGCTCCGAAATGCGTCGGTAGTCACCTTCTCGCCCGCTTTGAGTTTTTTTGTGAAGTAAAGCGAACGTCTGAATTGCACGTTGCCTTGCTCACTCGATTTACGACCGTAATCAACACGGCCCAAGGCACCCCAGGCAGTTTTGGTATCTCGGCACAGTGCTGTCAACTCGGCAGGCTCCAGTGAAAAACTATCATCCGGACCACCGCCGCTACGATCCAGCGTGAAATGCTTTTCAATAATCGATGCGCCAAGCGCGACCGAAGTAATCGCAGTCGTATTATCCAGCGTATGATCTGACAGCCCCACCACCACCTTAAAACGGCTATGCATATCGCTTAGCGTGCGCAGGTTATAGTCGGATGCCGGTGCGGGATAACCACTGACACAATGCAAAATTGCCAGCTCTTTACAGCCTCCTGCGTATGCCGCCTCGATAGCTTCTTGAATTTCCTCAGCATTAGCCATGCCCGTTGAGATAATCATCGGCTTGCCGGTTGAGGCAACATAGCGAATAAGTGGCAAATCAATCATTTCAAAAGAAGCGATTTTATAAGCGGGCACATCAAATTTTTCCAGAAAATCTACTGCGCTCGGATCAAATGGAGAGCTGAACAACGTGATGCCCAGCGCTCTTGCATGGCTGAATAAAGCCTCATGCCAGTCCCATGGCAAGTGTGCCTGCTCGTAAAGCTCGTACAGTGTGCGCCCGTCCCACAACCCACCGGCAATTTGAAACTGACTGTTGCTACAGTCAAGCGTGATCGTATCGGGACGGTAAGTCTGTATTTTTACAGCATCCGCGCCCGCTGCTTTGGCCGCTGTGATAATTTCCAGAGCCGTTTGAAGACTCCCATTATGGTTAGCAGAAATCTCGGCAATGATATAAGGGGGTTCATCAGGACCGATTCGGCGTGATGCAATCGTCATAGGCGTGTTCATTCGCATAGTGCTGCCTTTATGGGTGATTGCTGCCATTGATCGATGGTTAAACCGAAGCAGATAACGGGATGACTGTGTGCGCTGTCACCGCTCTGATGCTGTGAAATGTCCTCTCTGACAAAGCCCAGAGATTCATGGAAGCGAACTGATCGATAGTTTTCTGCGAGCGACCTGCCCAGTATTTTTTCAAATAATTTATGTTCAAAAGCATAATCCAGCGCGCACTGGCCCAGTGCTTTGCCCATACCTTTTTCCTGGCCTGGCGCAAGATAAAACCCCCACTCGGCCTGGTTTTTTTCATCTTGTTTGAATTGAACAAAGCCACAAGGCTGAGTATTTTTCTCAAAAATGAAAGCCCACTGCGAGGAATGGTCTTGTAGTGCCAGAAACCAGCGAAGGTGCTGATCGGCCTGAATCAGGCTTTTATCAAACATGTACTCACGAACAAAAGGATGATTTCGCCACTCGAGAATCATCGCAAGATCATCTTTGGCTACAGGGCGCAAACGGGTACTAGATGACAGTACATTCGACATCGTTACCCCTCAATTTGTTGAGACTTATGCTTTCGATCACACGTGAGATACCCTCGCCATCGACCAGATCAAAAGCTTTCTGGCTCATTTGTAGCAATTGCTCAGGTTGTAATAGCAGGTGCAATGCCTCAGGCAAATTCTTCTCAATATCTCCGACGCTACCCAGCAGACGAGCCGCCCCGATTTCATTTAACGCGATACCACCCGGGACCTGATTATCTGCCAGGGTAATCAGCAACGAAGGCAAGCCCATGCAGCATCGTTCAAGCGCAGTAACCCCCGCTGCACCAATCGCCAGATCGGCTTCCGCCATAAGTTCGGCCATCGCCTGAACGTCATGAAGAACACGCACGGTGCAGCGCAGACCTGCCGCCAGCAATGTCACCCGATCGGCTGATTGCGCCTGAGAACCAAGCACCACCAGAATTTCGCAGCCATCCGGCAGCGAGCAATGATGCAATGTCTGCAAAATTTTTTCCGTCGCGCCCCCCAGATCAGCGCCACCCATGCTAATCAGTATTTTTTTGGGTTTATCCTGCCGGCGACGCGCAAGACTCGCCCTTCTTGATTGCTTGAATTGAGGTCTCAATAACGCATAAGCAGGCCCCTGCAAGATTGCACATGCAGGCGGCACCAAACGCTGGTAATTTTTTTGCTGGCTGACAGGATTTTGGTCGATTAAAACATCTGCAGCATGGGGTCGGTTAGCCAGATCATCGATGACAATCATCTGACTCACCAAAGGCTGCAGTGATTTTTCCCATCGGGCGTCAAGATCGTAATGATCAACAATCAGCGATGGCCGATCAGATGATTGCAAATAAGCTGCGCAATACGATAATTCTTCTTCCCAGTGCCGGACAAAGTCTGGTAACGACAACACGCCAAATCCGGCATCCGTGATCTGACGAATCAGATGACCTTCTTCGACCCTGCAAATAAAACCTGACTGAACATTTTTCTCTCTCAGCGCATCGGCCAGCGTCAGGCAGCGCATTACATGACCGCTGCCTCGACGATAACTTGCATCCGCACGAAAGATGAAGTCCATAAATTTAATTCAATCGCTTGAATCCGCCGTGACATACAGGACCATCAAGCAAATCATCTGCAGATGCCAGTCCCTTTTCGCAGTCGGCGATACGCGCAAATACAGGATCCAGTGCGTCAAAATACTGCGCCACGATGCTATCTTCATGGGCCGTACTGACATAAATGGCGTTACTGGCAAGAAAGCCTTTTTTCAGCATCTCTTGCGTGATGAACGTCTTGTAAATAAGCGCATTCGGGCTTGAAAAACTGAATCCTGCCAAGGCTGGTAATCCCCAGTGATCTACAGCCACACCATAGCTGTCGGCAAGCGCCTGCCAGCGTGCGCGAATAGCCAAACCGGTATTTGTAATCCGTGTCCACGATTCCGTACGCTCCATAACCTCCAGGGTTTTCAGCGCAGCTGCCGGTCCGATGCGTTCTGTCCAGAAGGTACTGCTGATGAAAGTCGACTGAGCCGCTTCCATTACCTCACGACGACCAATGGTCGCTGTAATCGCATAGCCGTTACCCAGTGCCTTGCCAAACATGGCCATGTCCGGTTCCACGCCATAAAGCTTATGCAGACCACCGAATGTCTGACGAAATCCCGAGGTACATTCATCAAAAATTAAAACAATCCCGCGCTCAGTGGCCAGTTGACGGACTTTTTGCAGAAAATTATCTTCAGGTCCTTTATTGCGGGACACTTCCATTTTAATGACGCCAATATCATGCTGGTTCACCAGCGCTTCAAGCTCAGCGTAATTGTTATAAGTAAATGGAAAAACCGTGCCACTCAGATTTTGTGGAACGCCTTTCGGATCGAGACCGGGCAACAGGTGACCGGCCAAACGCTCACCATCACCCAAATTCGCCGACAAATACCAGTCATGCCAACCGTGATAGCCGCAAAATGCGACCTTATCGCGGCCGCTCGCAGCGCGAGCAATTCGGATTGCAACGGCATTGGCTTCACCGCCGGAGCGCGCCAGCTTCACCATGTCTGCCCAAGGATGCAGCTCGATGAGTTTTTCGCTCAGATAAACTTCTTCCGGACAATTCAGCGTTGACATATTCCCGGCCGTGACAGTGCTGATAACAGCGGCGTCGACTTCCGGATGGCCATAGCCCAGCGAGTTGGTACCGACGCCCATGATCGACATATCGATAAAAGCATTGCCATCGAGATCCCAGACCTGACAACCCTTGGCCTTGCTGAAATAGGCCGGCCACAGCTCCGGCAAAAACATTTCTGCTCTTTTTGAAAGCAGCATATTCCCGCCAGGTATGATTTTTTTAGCGCGCTTCCACAGCTTTTGTCCGGTTCCCATGGAGGCCCCTTCATTTCTTTCGATATGCCGATTGGTATCGAAGCGGCCTGGTTCAGAGCGCTGCATCTCGAGCACGTCTTTCCAGGAAAAATGGATATCAGGTTTGAAATGTTCAAACACCGTCGTCACGACGCTCAAATCCTCGGGTTCATCCACTGTCCAGCGCAGCGAAGACAAATCCTCTTCGTTACGCATGCTGGCCCGCCGAAACACGGGTGACTTTCGCAGATAAGGCGTCACATGCTCATGGTCGTAGGCATCCTGGCTTTCACAAGCAGCTCGCTCAAGCGCCAGTGTGGTAAATACTTCAATATCCAGTCCATCCGGCAAGGTAGCAGGATCGGTATTACTCAGATAATCCACCTGACCGGACTTGAATTTTTCAACCGCTGCATCAACGAGTTGCGGATCAACCAGCGGGCAATCGCCCGTGATTCGGACAACGATATCTGCGCTGGTATGTTTTGCTGCTGCGAGGTATCGCGCCAGCACGTCTTTTTCACTGCCCTGCACACAGCACAATCCGAGCGAGCGTACATGCCGGACAAGAGGCTCATTGCTATCATCATCCGGCGTTGCCACGACAATCTGGTCCAATTGTTGCGCCCTGCCTAGACGTTCCAGCAGCAACTCAATCATGGGGACACCACAAATCGGTTTCATGACCTTACCAGGCAGACGGGTCGAACCCATCCGGGCCTGAACGATAGCGACCACTATCATAATTTATTCCAACGAGAGGGATTAATCAGGTCAGAAGGCGGACTACTCTGCCAGGTCGGCAGATCAGCCAGCGGCAGATGCTCAATGGCCAGCAATTGTTGCAGCTGAGCCAGGCTGTCGATACCGACGATGATTTTATCCACTGCAGCAGACGTCAAGGCAAAACGAAGACAGGCTTCCAGTGGATTTAGTCCTGTCCGATAAAGCCAGTGATCCCAGTCGGCGAATGTCTGCGACCAGAGATGAAAGGAAGCAGGACGCTGTGCGGGCGGCATCACCAGCAAGCCCTGCAGAAAAACAGAACGCGCATGAATTTCCACGTCCGCAGCCCGCAAGCGCGCTGCCCAGCCGGTCTGCACCAGACGCTGATCCAAAATACTGAAAGGCACCTGAATCAGACCGCATGGCAGACGAGCCATCATCAATCCCAGCGCATCAAAATCGTAAACAGACACACCCAGCCTAGAGACCAGTCCACGTGCCTGCAATCGGCACAGTGCCTGCGACAAGCGCTCCCCTGCTGGCTGCAGCAATTGCATAGGCTGATGTAACAGCAGGCCATCCAGCGTGTCGATTCCAAGACGGCTCAAAGACGCTGTAACGCACTGCTCTACCCAGCCGTCCAGATCAGCGCAATCTGTCGGTACCGCAGGCAGCTTGCTGATGACACGCCAACCTGAGACATCCGACTGCCCCAGCACTCGCTCACTCTCGCCATAAGCGATGGCAGTATCCAGGGTATCGATCTGATGTAACGATGCCAGTTGAAGAATTTGTTGTACCTCGTCAGCGGGCACACGGCCACTCTGATTGGCAATCCCATAATCCAGCCCAAATTGTGCCGTACCGAGAGCCAGCTTCATGCCGCCTCCCCCATCCTTGCCATGAGCTCGCGCGATAGCGTGCTGATGACAAAATGCTGTTCTTGGGCTGTTAATTCAGGAAAGACAGGCAGACTGATTGCCTCCGAAGCATAACGCTCGGCATGCGGATAATCGCCCGCCGCAAATCCCAGCGCCCGGTAATAAGGCTGCAGATGTACCGGAAAATAATGCACATTCACGCCAATGCCTGCTGACTGCAACGCCTTAAAAAGATCATCCCGGTTCTGAGGGTCAACGCGTATTACATAAAGATGTCTTGCCGATACCATGGCATTGGGCACCCGCTGCACGCGTATCGGTAGGGATGAAAACGCGCTGTCGTATTGAGCTGCAATCTGATGACGGCGTTCAACAAAGGCGGCCAGCAAATCCAGCTGACTCAATCCCAAGGCGGCCTGCATGTCAGTCAATCGGTAATTGAATCCCAGCGCCTGCTGCTCGTAATACCAGCTTGCAGGTGGCAGCATCGTCATTTCGGATGCCTCACGGGTGATGCCATGACTGCGCAAGCGACGCATACGCTCGCTCAGCGTCACATCATTGGTCAGCGCCATACCACCCTCGCCCGTGGTAATGATTTTTACCGGGTGAAAACTGAATACCGTAATGTCACTGAATTTTCCGCAACCAACTGGCTCGTCCAGATAACTGGCACCAATGGCATGCGAGGCATCCTCGATGATGCGAAATCCATAACGCTGGCCCAATGAAGCTATACCCTCCATATCGCAGGACTGGCCGCCGAAATGTACGGGAATAACGACTTTGGGCAAGGGCTTGCCCATGCTGCGTTGCGCATCCAGCTTATCGGCCAGAGCGGTAACGCTCATGCACAACGTGTCAGGATCAATATCGACAAAATCGACTGCAGCACCGCAATAGCGTGCGCAGTTTGCAGAAGCAACAAACGTATTGGGTACCGTCCAGACAATGTCATTCGAACCGACCTCCAGCGCGAGACAGGCCAGATGCAAGGCAGCCGTCGCACTGTTGACGGCGACAGCAAAGTTGGATTTCACTCGCGCAGCGACCGCTTTCTCGAAGGCCGGCACCGCCGGTCCCTGAGTCAGCCAATCGCTGCGCAATACGGCCACCACAGCGTCAATGTCTTCGTCGCTGATACTTTGGCGGCCATAAGGAATACGCGTCTTCATAGTCAGGCAGGCGCAAACTCCGGATCGATATGCTGACGTATCAGCAGGCGAATATCATCCACCGACAGGAAATCCGGGTTATTCCCAGAGTTATAGGAAAAGTGTGGATCGACGGAGCGCGCTTTATATTGATCCATATACTTCTGCGCCGTGATGCCACCCGCTGACGGAAGGATCGCGTAGTAAGGTCCCAGGTCGAGCGTATTGTTGCTGTCACTGGGCGTGATCATCTCTTCATGAATTTTCTCACCAGGTCGCGTGCCGACGATTTCGTGTCGACAGTTGGGTCCCACTGCTTCCGCAACATCAGAAATCCGGTAAGAAGGAATTTTGGGCACGAAGATTTCACCACCGATACCATGTTCCAACGCCCAGAACACCATTTCTACGCCCTCATCCAGCGAGATGTTAAAGCGTGTCATGTGCGGATCCGTGATCGGCAAAAGACCTGTTTTGGCTTTTTTCAGGAAAAACGGAATGACGGAACCGCGCGAGCCCATCACATTGCCGTAGCGGACCACCGAAAAGCGCAGGTTCTTGCCGCCCCGGAAATTATTTGCCGCCACAAACAGCTTGTCGCTGCAAAGTTTGGTCGCTCCGTAGAGATTGATCGGTGCCGCCGCTTTATCAGTGGACAGCGCAACCACGCGCTCCACTCCCGTATCCAGACAGGCTTCGACCAGATTCTGCGCGCCCATGATGTTCGTCTGAATAAACTCAAAGGGATTGTACTCAGCCGCCGGCACTTGCTTGAGCGCGGCCGCATGAACCACCGTATCGATGCCCTCCAGGGCGCGCCGCAGAC
>JBILCO010000276.1:0-3199 GCA_044353075.1 Burkholderiaceae bacterium | reverse complement strand
CAGTATTGTGAAATCCGGTAGCTCGCCGATCGAATTCATTGTGCAATCCGGTGGCGTGTCAGCGCGTGTCGCCGGCGTGCTGGACGCAAGCCGCAATACAGCACAATTGCAATTCAGTCTGGGCGCATCTCAGGCGGGTGATGTGGCGTCCTGGTTGGGATTGTCGCCCAATGCAAAGGCACCTGTCGCCCTAGCCGGCCAGCTGCGCATGACGGAGGACGATTGGCAGCTGTCCAACCTGGTGTTTCAGCTCGGCCAAAGCAGTCTGTATGCAGAACTCTCACGCAGCCTGCAGCAAGGCAAGTCGCTGGTGTCGGGCAAACTCGACGCAAGCAGTATTCATGTGGCTGAGCTGGAGTCGCTGCTCTCTGCCGAGAACGCCGGCAAAGCGACCACACCATCCAAATCATCCACGACGCTCGATATTCCGCTGTTACCCAAAAAGCTGGTGCTTGATGATGCTGACTTGCGTTTGCGTGCACGCGGTATACAGGGAACGCGCTTGCCCTTGGGCGAGCTGGGTTTCGACATCCATCTGCGTGAAGGCTATATGCAAAGCTCGCCGTTTTTTGCGGAAGTCGCCGGTGCGCGGTTTGATGGTGCGCTGATGCTCGATCTGCGCGAAGAGCCTCACGTGCAGTTGTGGTTGGGTGCGGCAGATGTCGACGTCGGCAACGTCCTGCGTCAGCTGAAGCTGGCGCGCGATATCGACGCGGGCTTCGGACGATTCACCTTGTATCTGGATAGTCACTCGGGCCAATTGTCGGGTTTATTGGCGAACGCGAAACTGGTGGGTGAAATCACGGGCGGCAAAATGGTGCTGCGTGATCCCGGCAGTGGTACCAAAGCCAGTGTACTGATCCGCCAAGGCAGCCTGACCGCGATGCCCGGCGAACGTGTGCGGATGGAGGTCGGCGCAGCGCTCGACGAGATACCGGTAGACATTGCCCTGCACAGCGCGCCGGTTAGGGATCTGATTGATCCATCGCGCCGCGTGCCTTTTGAATTATCGATATCAGCCGTCAATACGCGCCTGAACCTCAGCGGCACGATGGATCGCGATATCGAAGCCCGCGATATCGAGCTCGGCATGAAGGTTCAGGGTGAACGTCTCAATCATCTCGACAAGCTGCTGCGCGTGTCGCTGCCTCCGTGGGGGCCATGGTCGGCAGCAGGACGTTTCCGCATGTCCGCGCGTGGCTACGAAGTCGATGATCTGCAGCTCAAGGTGGCGAGCAGCACGCTCAATGGTCGGGGCAGTCTGGTCACATCAGCTGCGCGTCCACGGTTGGTTATCGCCTTGAATGCGCCGCTGGTACAGCTCGATGACTTTCGTCTGCAAGGCTGGTCGGCGACCGAGGCGCCGGGTGCGGCGAGTACGGCAAACGCGGCACCGGCGGACATAGCGCTGGATCAGGAAAATCTGCGCAAGATTGCTGTCGAAAAGAGCGATCAGATCCAAGGCTTGCTCAGTCCGGCTACCCTGAAAAAAATCGACGCCTCGCTCGCAGTGAAAGTCGAGCGCGTGATGTCGGGCAAAGATGTGCTCGGCAACGGCGAGATACAGGCACGGCTGCATGAGGGTCGCGCTGATATTGGCCCGGTCAGAGTCGAGATGCCCGGTGGTTCCGCGGTGTGGTCGCTGGCGTACGAGCCCACGGAACGGGATGTGATGGCTCGTCTGAAAATCGATGTAGATCGTTTCGACTACGGCGTGCTGGGTCGCCGCATCAAGCCCGACACAGATATGGATGGCAGGTTCTCTCTGCATGCTAATGTCACCTCGCGCGCGCCTCGTTTGTCGCAGATACTCCGTCATGGCAGCGGAAAGGTCGACTTTGCCGTGTGGCCGAAAAACTTGCCGTCGGGTGTCTTTGATCTGTGGGCGGTCAATGTACTGACGGCCTTATTGCCCGCGATTGATCCGAGCAATCAATCTCAGGTGAATTGCGCTATCGCGCGATTTGGTCTGGAGAACGGCAAGCTGACCCAGCGTGAATTGGTCATTGATACCAGTCAGATGCGCGTGACCGGCAATTCTTCCGCAGATTTCAACGATGAAAAACTGTCGATGCGCCTGCAACCGCAGGCCAAGACAGCCCAGTTTTTAAGTCTTGCAACGCCGATTGAGGTCAGTGGCAGCTTCAGCAAGTTTCAGATTGGCGTCCGCCCCGGCGATGTGGTCGAAACCGTCGTCAGACTGGCGACTTCTATTGTCTGGGTGCCGATCAAAAAATTGTTCTCTGAAAAAGTGCCGGTCGATGGCAGTGATGTTTGCGTCTTGCCGTCCGCTTCCTAAGGCGGGTGATCATTCACCCTCGGATATCGATTAGTCGCGTTGTCCGGCGTGCTCACCGGCGCCAGAGCGCGGGTTCATGTGCCTGTAAGAGTGTGACAAAATCATCCGCGCTCAGCGCGCGGCTAAAGAAGAATCCCTGAATTTCGTCACAGCCTTGCTCCTGCAGTAACCGCAACTGTGCTTCGTTTTCCACACCTTCCGCAATCACACGCAGCTTGAGATTGTGCGCCAGCGAAATCATGGTGTTCGTAATGATGGCGGTGTCGTGCGTCCCGGCTTCGCTCAGATCATTGATGAACTGGCGATCGATTTTCAGGCAGGCGATAGGCAGCCGGCGCAGGTAGGCAAAGCTCGAGTAACCGGTGCCAAAATCATCCACAGCCACCTGCACACCCATCGACCTGAGTGTCTGCAGGGTTTCCAGCGTCAGCTCGATATTGGACATCATCAGACTTTCGGTCAGCTCCAGCTCCAGTGCTGCTGCGGGCAAGCCGGACAGCGCCAGTGCTTTTTCAACCAGACGAACCAGTGGCAGGCCATTCAATTGACGTGCTGATAAATTGATGCCGATGCGTAAATTACCGAGACCCGCCTTGCGCCAGGCCGCGCATTGTGCCGTCGCTTCGTTGAGGACCCAGGCGCCAATATCGTTGATCAGAACTGACTCCTCTGCGAGGTACACAAAACGCTCAGGTGTCAGCAGACCCAGCTGCGGATGCTGCCAGCGCAGCAGCGCTTCTGCGCCGGTCACCTCGCCCGTCCGCAGGTCGATTTGCGGTTGATATTGGAGGAAGAATTCGCCGCGCTGCAGCGCACCGGTCAGTTCGGTTTCTATCCGCGCACGCTCCACCAATTGTGCATGAATCTCTTCATTGAAAAACTGGCAGCGATTGCGACCGG
>JBILCO010000274.1:0-3217 GCA_044353075.1 Burkholderiaceae bacterium | reverse complement strand
TAGCCTGTGGCAAGAGGTAAAAGTTCGCCTTGTTTCGATTGCAGCTTGCCTGGTGCTTATAGTTCTGCTTATCGCGCCCTTCGCTTCCTCCTACGCCACATTCATCAGATTGCATAAGGAAGTCAGGCTCTATGTCAGCCCGCTGTCGTACATCTATGCCACCGTGCGCTATACAAAAGATCATTTGCTGCCTCGGCATGTGCTGCCGCATCTTGCCTTAGCGACTGATGTACACAAGCTTGGCCAACATCATTTGAACGCATTGATTATTTTGGTTATCGGCGAGACGGCCCGTTCCGATCGTTTTTCGCTGAATGATTATCGCCGGGACACAAACCCCGAATTGCGCAATCATGATGTCATCAGTTTCACACAGGTTGGTTCGTGTGGAACATCGACGGCTGTATCAGTACCTTGTATGTTCTCGGCACTTGGACGCGAAAAATACGACGCAGCAGAGGCGAGGCGCGAAGACAATGCGTTGGATGTACTGACACGAGGCGGTGTCAAGGTGCTCTGGCGTGACAATAACTCGGACTCGAAAGGCGTCGCCGACCGAATCACGTATGAAAATTTCAGCTCCTCAGATCGCAATCCGGTCTGTGATCCTGAATGTCGGGATATCGGCATGCTTGATGGCCTGGATAAATTCATGCTCAAAAACCAGGGCCATGATGTGCTGATCGTATTGCACCAAATGGGCAGCCACGGGCCTGAATACTACAAACGCTATCCGGCTGCTTTCGAGACATTCAAGCCAGTGTGCCGCAGCGGTGAATTGCAAACATGCTCGAGGGCTGAAATTGATAATGCCTATGACAATACGATCCGGTATACCGACCATTTTTTATCAAGCACCATCGATTTTCTGAAGAAGCATGATGCGACCTACGAGACGGCCATGATCTACGTCAGTGATCACGGTGAGTCCCTGGGTGAAAACGGTATCTACCTGCACGGCGCACCGTATAAATTCGCTCCCAAGCAGCAGACCCATGTTCCAGCCATTATTTGGGTGGGAGAAAACGCAAAATACTCAACGGACAGGCTGCGGCCGTATCGTGACTTGCCGATAAGTCATGATGATCTGTTTTGTGGTTTGCTGATGGCTTTTGATCGGGAGACTAAATTATGCAAAATGAACCGCCCCGATTTGCAAGCGATGCCGACCGCTGTGTCAAAAGGATAGATTCCCCCGCTTTTTAACAAATGCCAGAAGTGGCATGAAGCAGTAATGGCTGGCTTGATTAAAATTTTTCGGCTGCTCTGTGTGCAACTCTACTCTGGCACCCGTAATTCGCTGCAGTGGTCAGGCACTTGTCTGGGTTTTATTGGGCGCTTTCACCGAATCGGTTCTCAATTATTACTTGCACCGAACGGCTTTCATCCCGCACCCAAATCTCTCCATCCTGAATCGTCATCTGCAGTTGCATCGTGCGCTGGCACAGCGGCTCCAGTTCTTTTGCGACATCAGGCGCAATTTGAAACACCTGCAGGTTGTTCGCTCGTGACACTTTGGATTGCACCTGTTTCCACCAGATTGGGCCCGTGCTCGCATACAGATAGACGCGTACTTCGGCGGATCTACCGCAGGCTTTCAGGATACGGCGCTCATCAGGTTGCCCAACCTCGATCCATTGTTCAATCGTGCCGGTCAGATCTTTTCTCCATAAATCGGGTTCGTCAGTATCAGAAATCCCTTTACCGAATTCCAGAGAGTCGTGCGCATTCAGTGCAAAGACGAGGATACGAATCATCATCCTTTGCAGTGTCTCTGAAGGGTGGCAGGCAATATTAAGCTGATGATCCGCGTAATAATGGCTGTCCATATTGGCGATCTGCAGGCTTGCTTTGTAAATAGTGGATTTCAGAGCCATGGGGCAAAAGAAAAAATGGAGGCAGGCGATCAGGGAAGCAGGTTAAAAACGTGCACTTGTCCAGCGCGGGCCGATCATAGCATTCGTATTGACTGCCGGCCACGGGACGCCTGCGGTTACAATGACGCCTTAATTTTTGAATAATCATGATCAAACACCATCACGAATGGGATGCCGGCGAGCTGGGCTGTGGCGAACTGGTACTGGGCGTACGTAAGCGGTTGCGCGCGCATCCGGATCAAGTGCTCAGACTGATCGCACTCGATACCGGTGCCGCGGTTGACTTGCAGGCATTCTGCAACATGACCGGTGACGAGCTGGTCGCCGTTGATCCTGAAAGCAAAACCTTCTGGTTGCGCGGTAGGGTGAAATAAATTTTTATTAACAGACTATAACCAGAGGAGTGCATTATGGCCGGCAAATTCTGTATTAATCTCACCTGCAGCACCGACAACACTGATCGCGCCACTGTCGCCTTCGTGGTGGCGAATGCTGCAGTAGCTTCCGACAAAGACACCCTGGTTTTTATGTCCATTGAGGCTGTGCGTCTGTCGCAAAAGGGCGTGGCAGACACTATTCATGAAGAAGGTTTCGCACCCCTTAAGGATCTGATGACCAGCTTTGTCGAAGCGGGCGGAAAAATCTTTGTCTGCTCACCCTGCTTCAAGAAGCGCAAGCTGGATGAAAATAAGCTGGTCGATGGCGCATTGATCGTGGGTGGCGCCAAGCTGGTTGAATTCATGGGCGAAGCTTGCCCGAGCGTCAGTTTCTAGTTTTTCAGTCTGAGTCCGATTGATGCAAGCAAGCCCTTCCCATAGCCATCAGCCCGACGTCAGTTTTGACGGTGGTGATCTGGACTGCGGCAATGGCTTGCTGCTGCTGATTCGCAAGCACATTGATCCTCTGCCCCGAGGTGGTTTGCTGGAGATACGTTCGTCCGAGATATCAGTGGACGAAGATCTGCCCGCCTGGTGTCGGCTGACCGGCAATGAACTGCTGTCCTGGACTAAGCAAGACAAGCAACGCAGTTTTCTGGTCGCCAAGGGAAATTTCTCTGAGCGCGTTCCCGTCGTGACAGGCGCGGCCGGTACAACCGGTACAACCGGCGCGGCATCGGCGGCTTCCGTGACTTTGCTGACTGAACCGGTCAAGGTGTCGATCCCGACCGAGCTGCCCGCGCCGGCAGCGGCACCCGCTATCGCACCTTTGTCAGTGATGGGCATTGGTAGCTGGCCCCGTCCCCGATGGATGCTTCAGGCCATGCACGACCACATGGAATCGCGTCTGGACGCCGCGGCGTTTCAGGCGACTGCCGACGATGCGGTGCGACTTTCCGTTGC
>JBILCO010000036.1:0-11412 GCA_044353075.1 Burkholderiaceae bacterium | reverse complement strand
ACCAAATACCGGCAAACCCGCCACCGGTGGCAGTAGCGTGAACAGTGCGCCTGTTGCGATTGCAGCGAGTGCTGGCCAGGGCACCGCGAGTGGTGCGAGTGCCAGATCTTCACTGCCGGCTTTCATTGCCGCCGCAGGTTTTGCGCGCGCCGCTTCCACTGCCGGCGACCAGCTGCCCAGCAAAGCCACACCTGCGCCCGCACTGAAAAAAATCAGCGCAGGGACCGGGCTGAACAACAGTGTCGGGCGCACACCCGGAAAATAACCACCGCCCAGATCGCCACCAAACAACGACAAGGCGGCTGCGGCCAGCGCATAGCCGAGTGCAATGCCCAGCGCCGCACCAGTCACACCGAGTACGCTGCCTTCGATGAGTACTTGCGTCAGCAGCTGCCGGCGTGTGACGCCCAGCGTGCGCAACAGCGCAAACTGCGGTCGGCGTCGGAGCACCGACAAGGCTTGCGTAGAGAAAACGAGAAACGCACCGGTGAACAGTGCCACCAGCGCCAGCACATTCAGGTTCACGCGATAGGCGCGTGACATCGATGAGATGCGCTGGTCCTGATCGTCAGATTCGGCAATGATCAGCGAGGGTTGCGACTGTGCCAGACGGTTTTTGAACACAGTACGATTCGCGCCAGCGACCAGCTTCAGGTCGATGCGTGACAATTGACCGAGTCGCGCAAACTGCCATTGCGCACTGCCGATATCCATCACCGCCAGACGCTGCCCGGCGCGAGCGCGCAAGAGCGAACCGGCAACGCGAAGTGAAACACGACGCGTGCCGGCAACCAGTGTGAGTGTGTCGCCGGTGTTGAGTTGCAGCCATTCCAGCGCAGCCGGCGAGAGAAACACGCTATCGGCCATCAGCGTATCGAAGGTTTTGCCTTCTTCAGGCACGCCCATCAGATCGGGCGCGATCATCGCTGACTGAAATCCATCGATGCCAAGCAACTTCAGCGTGCTGCGCTGATCGGGAACGGCAAGATCCAGTTCCAGAACCGGCGCGGCAATGTCGACCTCGGGCATTGCGGCGATGTGTCCGTACATGGTTTCGTCCAGTTGCGAACTCTTGCCGCGCACGTGCAAGTCCGCACTGCCTGACAAACTGCGCGATGCTGCAGAAAATTCACTGAAAGCCGCTTCATTAACCAAATGAATGCCAAAGCCCAGTGCCACGCCGAGCGCAATCGCCAACAGCGCGACCAGCGCTCGCACCGGATGGGCGCGCCATTCGCCGGCGAGCAACCAGCCGGTGATACGCGAGATCAGGGCGGCGGGGAAAAAATTCATCGGGTGTGTGCTTCGTCGGCGCTGATGTCTTTCAGTCCTTTGCGCGTCAGAAGCAAAATGCGGTCGGCACTGGCCGCTGCCGCCGGCGAATGCGTGACGAGGATGGCGGAGGCTTTGCTGCTGCGGATTTCATGGCGTATCAGCTGCAGAATCTCAGCAGCGGTGTCAGGATCGAGATTGCCAGTGGGTTCATCGGCGAGCAATAAGCGAGGCTGATGCACTAGGGCGCGCGCAATCGCTACACGCTGCATTTCACCGCCCGACAACTGGCGCGGGAAATCATGTTCGCGCCCTTGCAAACCCACGGCATTGAGCATCTCGCCAGCGCGTGCAAGCGGCAAGCTATTCAATACCAGCGGCAGCGCCACGTTTTGCAAAACACTCAGATGCGGCAGCAAATGAAATGCCTGAAAAATGAAGCCCAGTTTTTCACGACGCAGCAGTGTTGCGGCTTCATCATTCATTGCATCGAGGCGCGTACCGGCGATGTGCAGACTGCCGGTATCCGGCGCGTCCAGACCGGCGATCAGGTTGAGTAGCGTGGACTTGCCCACGCCCGATTCGCCCATGATGGCCACGTACTCGCCGGCCGCCAGTTGCAGGTCGAGCTGGTGCAGCACGGTGCGTTGACCATAGACTTTGCTTAGCTGCCGGCAATCGAGTGCAAGCGATGGGGCATGTGTAGCCGATGCGGCAGATGCAGAAGGTGCGGCGGATGACATGAGGGATGCCGATTGTTCAAAGCGTGTCAGTGTATCTTGCCCGGGAAGGGTGCGCAGGCCGCTGCACCCGGGGACTTTCCCGGATGTCAGGTCACCGATGTCGGGCTGCGAACTTCAGTCGGCGGATTTCACGCCATCACTTCAGGTCATCACTTCAACGCCGGGTTGGCCGGCGCTAATTTCACCAATGACAGCCGCTTGTGCAAAGCCCTGTGCATGAAAGAGCGACAGTACTTCGTCGACGCTGTCCGCAGCACAAGCCACCAGTAGACCGCCCGAGGTCTGCGGGTCGCACAGCAAGGCTTTTTGGGTGTCGCTGATTTGTTTCGCCAGCGTCACATCCGCACCATAACCAGCCCAGTTGCGACCGGAAGCGCCAGTGATGAAACCGCTCGCTGCGAGTGCTTCCACTTGTGGAAGAAATGGTACGTTCGACAGATGGATTTGCGCTTTCAGCTTTGAACCCAGCGCCATTTCGCGCGTATGGCCGAGCAGGCCGAAGCCGGTCACATCGGTGATCGCATGCACGCCATCAATACCGGACAAATCTTTGCCGGGCGTATTGAGCTGGGTGGTGCTGGCAATCATCGCTGCGTAGCCTTGAGCATCCAGCGCGCCTTTCTTCAATGCTGCCGACAAAATACCCACGCCCAGTGGTTTCCCGAGGATGAGTTTGTCACCGGCTTTTGCATCCGCATTACGCTTGATGCGCGAGGGATGAATCAGGCCCATCACCACCAGACCATAAATCGGTTCAACGCAGTCAATCGTGTGACCGCCGGCAATCGGTATGCCGGCCTTTGCACAAACGGATTCACCGCCGGCCAGAATTTTTCCGATGGTTTCGATCGGCAGTTTGTCGATCGGCATGCCGACCAGTGCAAGCGCCATGATCGGTGTGCCGCCCATCGCGTACACATCGGAGATCGCATTGGTGGCAGCGATACGACCAAAGTCGACCGGGTCATCGACTATCGGCATGAAGAAATCGGTGGTCGCTATCAGTGCCTGTTCATCATTGAGCTGATAGACCGCTGCATCATCAGCGGTTTCGATACCGACCAGCAGTTGCGGCGGTACAGGGAAGCCGGTGCTCTGTCGGAGAATGTCGGCCAAAACACCGGGCGCAATCTTGCAGCCGCAGCCGCCGCCGTGGGAAAACGAGGTGAGTCTGAGTGAACCAGTATCGGCGACCTGCATTGCATGCTCCTGATGTTTGAAGACGTGATTATCGCGCATCGTGAGTGACTTTCGTGATCAACAAGCTGAGTATGCAAATGGAAAAATGAAGCTGCATAGTTAACAGATCGATCCCGAAAATGCCACTGGCCCCCGAAGGAGCCAGTGCCATGTACTGCGATCTCAGCAGAATGCGTCCGCAGACGCATCGCTGAGAGGGTACTTAACCGCGGCGTTGTTCGCCGCTGCGACCGTCACTGCGGAAGCTGCGTGACCCACTGCCTTCTTTGCGTGGTGCGCTGCCCGGCTTGCTGAAAGTTCGCTGACCTGGCTTGCTGTTGCCTGGCTTGCGGCCATCACCCGGACGCCAGCCCGGACGACGTGGTGCTGCAGACGCTGTGCGCTTGGGTTCGAAACCTTCGACCACATTGACTGGAATGACTTGCTTGGTAAAGCGCTCGATACGCTTCACATGCACGCCTTCGGCATGGTTGACCAGCGAGACAGCAGTACCCTGACGACCCGCGCGACCCGTGCGGCCGATGCGGTGTACATAGTCTTCAGGGAATTTCGGCAGATCGTAGTTGAACACGTGCGTGATGCCCGGTACGTCAATGCCGCGCGCTGCGACATCAGTCGCGACCAGCACACGCACCTGACCGCGGCGCATGCCATTGAGCGTGCGGTTGCGTGCGCCCTGATTCATGTCGCCATGCAGCGCGGCGGCGGCGAAGCCGGCGATATTGAGGCGGTCAGCAATGGTATCGGCATCGCGTTTGGTCGCGGTGAAAACCACCGCCTGATCCATCGATGCATCACGCAGCAGATGATCGAGCAGACGATTTTTGTGCGACAGATCATCGACGAAATGCACACGTTGTTCAATGTTTTCATGACGTGTGGAGGCGCTGGCGATTTGCACTGTCAACGGATCGCGAGTGATGCGGCGAGCCATGTTACCGACCATGCCATCGAGCGTTGCCGAGAACAGCATGGTCTGACGTGATTCAGGCGTTTTGCCGATGATCAGTTCGATATCGTCGATAAAGCCCATGTCGAGCATGCGATCGGCTTCGTCGAGGACCAGAATCTGCAGCTGCGAGAAATCGATCTTGCCGGATTCCATATGGTCGATCAGACGACCGGGCGTGGCGACCAGAATTTCCGGATTGCGTGACAGCAGTTGCATCTGCTTCGGATAAGGCATGCCACCGAGGATGGAGACCGCTTGCACGCGGCGCAGGCCGCGGCCGTATTTTTCAGTGGCGGTGGTGACTTGCAGCGCGAGTTCGCGTGTCGGTGTCAGCACCAGCATTTTGGGTTGTGCGGCTTTGAAGCGTGGACGCTCGCCACGGGAGCGCGCCGATTGCGCAGCCTGATTCGGGGTCTTGCCTTCGGGGGCTTCGACGGGCAGGCCAGCCAGCTTGTGCAGCGCGGGCAGCATGAAAGCGGCGGTTTTGCCTGAACCGGTTTGTGAAGACACCAGCAGGTCGCGGCCGGCGATGGCAGCAGGGATGGCTTGTTCTTGCACGGGCGTTGGCGCGGTATAGCCAGCCTCGGTCAGGGATTTCAGGATTTGTGGATTCAGGCCCAGGGATTCAAATGTCATTCTGTTCTTTCGTAAGATCGACGATCAGCGCCATGCCAAAGCCGGATGGCCATGGAACGGCAAGAAAAGCAAAGCAAACCAGCGAAACAAACGAAATCTTGCGGAGAAGGTTTCGGCACAAAAGCTTTGCGCCGGGTTGGTGCTCATTGGAGCGGCACCAGGAGGCGGGAGGGCTTTCAGGTTGAAGCTGAGGGTTGGCTAAGCAACGATGCGCTACATTTTGTGCAGTGCGGGCCGAATTGTACAGGAAATCGCAGCTGCCAGGGAGTTCGCTCAATCGTTGGTTGAAGGCAGCTGCGCGGCCCGGCGCTGCTACACGCGCTGCCGGGCCAATACGGCGTGGCTGTTGCAGTCAGTCGCTAGTCGTCCGACCCCATGCCAGCGACGACCTGCGAGAAGCCACCATCCACATAAGTGATCTCGCCTGTGATGCCACCGGCCAGATCGGACAGCAGGAAGGCTGAGGCATTGCCGACATCTTCCAGGGTGACGTTACGTCGCAGCGGCGCGTTTTCTTTGACGAAATTGAGGATCTTGCCGAAATCCTTGATCCCTGATGCGGCCAGCGTTTTGATTGGGCCGGCAGAAATACCGTTGACGCGCACGCCCCGTTTGCCGAGCGACTCGGCCAGATAACGGACACTGGCTTCCAGCGAGGCCTTGGCCAGACCCATGGTGTTGTAGTTGGGCAGAGCGCGTACCGAGCCCAGATACGAGAGCGTGAGCAAGGCAGCATGCGGCGAGAGCAAAGGCAGCGCTGCCTTGGCCAGCGCCGGGAAGCTGTACGCGGAAATGTCATGCGCGACCTTGAAGCCCTCCCGTGAGAGACCATCCAGGAAATCGCCGGCAATCGCCTCGCGCGGTGCAAAGCCGATCGCATGGACCAGACCATCCAGCTGGGACCAGGATTTGCCCAGATCGGCGAACAGCGCAGCGATTTGTTCATCGCTCCCGACATCGCATTCGAATACCAGATCGCTGCCAAACTCTTTCGCGTAGTCGGTAATGCGCTCTTTAAACCGCTCGCCAACGTAAGTAAAGGCCAGTTCCGCACCCTCGCGCTTGCATGCCTGCGCGATGCCGTAGGCGATGGAACGGTTGGACAGGACTCCGGTAATCAGTATTTTTTTGCCTTGCAAGAATGCCATTCGAGACTCCCAGGTGCCGGGCACAGACCGGCGAAAGGCGCCATTGTAGGGGGTTCGGGCCGGGCAGGGCAAATTCGCCGGTTGTCCCTGTGGGCCGCGTTCGCGCCGGGGAAAATCACCCGCGCTCACAGCATTGGCAGGGGCCGCGCCCTCTATTGGCCGAAAACCGCTATCCTTGTCTCGTTTTTCATTTGCAACCTATGCCCCCTATGATGCGAGTGCGTTTCAGCTTCTGCTCCCGTGCCCTTGCCGGCGCCGTCAGTGCGACTGTTCTTGCCACCGTTCTCGCCACAGCGGCATTGTTCAGCGCTGATGCCGGGGCCGCGCATGCGTTCTCGCTATATGACACGCCGAAATACCCGGCCGGGTTCAGCCATTTCGATTATCTGAACCCCGAGGCGCCCAAAGGGGGTGACTTGTATCTGGCTAATCCGGATTCACGCACCAGTTTCGACAAATTCAATCCGTTTTCGATGAAGGGCGTGGCGGCCGCCGGCGTCGCCAATCTGATGTTCGAGTCACTGGCCATCACCTCGGCCGACGAAATTGCGACCATGTACGGCTTGCTGGCCGAGGATATGGTGCTGGCGCCGGACCGGATGTCGATGACCTTTCGTCTCCATCCGAAAGCGCGCTTCAATAACGGCGACCCTGTACTCGCCGAGGACGTGAAGTACTCGTTCGATACGCTGATGGCCAAAGGCGCGCCGCAATTTAAAATGATTTTTGCCGACGTGAAGCAATCGGTGGTGTTGGATGCCAGCACCGTGCGCTTTGATTTCAAGACAGCGAACCGCGAACTGCCGCTGATCGTCGGCGGCATGCCGGTGTTCTCGCGCAAATGGGCGGCGGGTACACCCTTTGACAAAATCCAGCTCACGGCTCCGATTGCCAGTGGTCCTTATCTGATTGATAAATACGATCTGGGGCGCGCCATTACTTTCCGTCGCAATCCTTCGTACTGGGCCTCTGATTTGCCGGCCCGTCGGGGGGCTTTCAATTTCGATCGTATCGTTTATCGTTTTTACAAAGATGATGTCGCAAGGCTGGAGGCTTTCATGGCCGGCGAATTCGATGTCGTGGTCGAGTATCGCGCCAAGAACTGGGCGCGCGCCTACAAAGGCAAGCCTTTCGATACCGGTGAGATCATCAAGACAACGCTGAAGCATTCGAATGGCGCAGGCATGCAGGCCTTCGTAATGAATCTGCGCCGTCCGCAATTTCAGGATGCCCGGGTGCGTCGCGCGCTGGGCCTCGCGCTGGACTTCGAGTGGATGAATCGCCAGCTATTTTATAGCCAGTATGTGCGTATCGACTCTTTCTTCAGTAACTCGGAACTGGCCGCGCGGGAATTGCCGTCGGCAGCGGAGCTGAAATTACTGGAGCCGCTGCGCGATCAGCTCGATCCTGCCGTGTTCGGTCCGGCGCCCCGGCCGCCCGCCACCAATGCACCCGCCTCCTTACGCGACAATCTGCTTAAAGCGCGGGCGCTGTTCAAAGAAGCGGGCTGGGAATATCGCGATGGCGCGCTGCGAAATCAAAAGGGCGAGATCTTCAGTTTTGAAATTCTGGATGATCAGTCCGCCTTGTCGCGCATCATTGCAGTCTATGTGCGCAATCTGGAAAAGCTCGGCGTGCGCGTCAGCCAGCGCACTGCGGACTTCGCGCTGGTGCAAAAGCGTATGGAAGAATTTGATTTTGATATGACCAGTCAGCGCTTCGGTGATGTCACCAGTCCGGGGAATGAAATGTTCGACATGCTGGGCTCCAAAGCCGCCGATGAAAAAGGCTCAAGCAATTACTGGGGGCTGAAAGACCCGGTCGTTGACAAGTTGGTCTCGGCGCTGGTGCAGGCAGAGTCACGCGCCGAGCTGGTTGCCGCTTCGCGCGCACTCGACAGGGTGCTGCTGCACAAATATATCGTGGTACCTCACTGGTACTCGTCAACGCATCGGGTCGCGTATCGGAATCGTTTCGGTATGCCGAAGATATCGCCCAAGTATTATCAGGCCGATCCGTATGTGATTTCGAGCTGGTGGCAGATGAAACCGCGGAAGGCTAATTAATGAACCTCTGGTCCTATATCCTGAAAAGAATACTGCTGATGATCCCCACGCTGCTGGGTGTCATCGCGATCACTTTTGCGGTGATTCAGTTCGTTCCCGGCGGGCCGGTCGAGCAGGCGCTGATTGAACTCAAAAAAGGGCAAACCGGTGGCGCAGGTGAGTCCTCGGGGGCCGGTGCTGCCGAATACCGGGGTCGTCAGGGTATCGACGCAGAACGCGTGGAGGAAATCAAGGCACTGTACGGCTTTGACAAACCACCCCTGGAGCGTTTTGTCCAAATGCTCAAGGGCTTCGCCCGCTTCGATCTCGGGCAGAGTTTTTATCATCATCGGGATGTCTGGGAACTGGTGAAATCCAAGCTGCCGGTCTCGATCACGATTGGTCTGTGGACGTTTTTCCTCACCTATTTCATTTCAGTGCCGCTCGGTGTTGCCAAAGCCGTGCGCGAAGGTAGTCGCTTCGACAGCGTGACCAGCATGCTGGTGCTGATCGGTTATTCGATTCCCGGTTTTGTTCTCGGCGTGTTTCTGCTGGTCGTTTTTGCGGGCAGCAGCTTTGTGCAGTGGTTCCCACTGCGCGGACTGACCTCGGATGACTGGGAGACGCTGTCCTGGTTCGGCAAAGTGAAGGATTACTTGTGGCATATCACGCTGCCGGTGTTGGCTTCGGTGGCAGGTTCATTTGCGGTGATGACCATGCTGACCAAGAACACCTTCCTCGAAGAGATACGCAAACAGTATGTGCTGACGGCACGGGCCAAGGGCCTGTCTGAAAGGACCGTGCTTTACAAGCATGTGTTTCGCAATGCGCTGATCCCGCTGGTGACGGGATTCCCGGCAGCGTTTATCGGCGCTTTTTTCGCCGGTAGCTTGCTGATCGAAACCCTGTTTTCGCTCGACGGACTGGGGCTCTTGTCGTACGAATCGGTTGTGCGCCGCGATTATCCGGTGGTGTTGGGTACGCTCTATCTGTTCACGCTGATCGGACTGGTCGTGAAACTGCTGGGTGATTTGTGCTACGTGTGGGCCGATCCACGCGTTCAGTTTGAAAGTCTTGCGCGATGACGAATACTTCAGGCGCTATGCCCGTGACCAACGGGATGTCACTCTCGCCGACCCGGCGCGTCTGGCGACGTTTCAGGCAAAGTCCTCGTGGCTACTGGAGTCTCGTTATTTTTCTGGTGCTGTTCGTACTGAGTCTGGGTGCCGAGCTGATCTCCAATGATCGCCCGCTGGTCGCTCGCTACAACGGGCAGCTGATGTTACCTGTCATGACGGACTATGCAGAGACCGCCTTTGGCGGCGACTTTGATTCGCCGGCAGATTATCTGGACCCTTTCATTCAGTCGCAGTTTCAGAAGCCCGGTAACTGGGCGATTTATCCGCTCAATCATTATCGGTATGACACGCTGAATTATTTTGCGAAAGCACCGAACCCTGCGCCACCGACCGGCGACAACTGGCTGGGTACCGATGATCGCGGACGCGACGTTTTCGCGCGACTGTTGTACGGCTTTCGTGTCTCGATACTGTTCGGATTGGCACTGACGATTTCCGGCGTGATTCTGGGGGTGGTCACCGGTGCGATTCAGGGGTATTTCGCTGGCAAGACTGATCTGCTGTTCCAGCGTTTCATGGAGATCTGGGGCTCCATGCCCGAGCTGTATCTGCTGATTATCTTCGCGTCGATTTTCGAGCCGGGTATTCTGCTGCTGCTGGTGCTGCTGTCTCTGTTTGGCTGGATGGGTTTGTCCGACTATGTGCGCGCAGACTTCCTCCGTAACCGTAACCTCGATTACGTACAGGCCGCGCGTGCGATGGGGCTGTCGAACTGGCAGATCATCTGGCGGCATGTGATGCCGAACAGTCTGACACCGGTGGTGACTTTCCTGCCTTTCCGCATGAGCGCCGCCATTCTTGCGCTGACCAGTCTGGATTTTCTCGGATTGGGCGTGCCGCCATCGACGCCCAGTCTGGGTGAGTTGCTCGCACAGGGGAAAAACAATCTCGATGCCTGGTGGATTGCGTTGTCCACATTTGCCGTGCTGACCATCACACTGCTTTTGCTGACCAATATTGGTGATGCCCTGCGCAATGCACTGGATGTGCGGAGGAAGTCATGAGTTTGTTGCAGGTCAATCATCTCAGCGTGCGCTTTGGCAGCGCGACCGTGGTGGACGATGTCAGTTTCACGATTGCGCCCGGTGAGAAGTTTGCACTGGTCGGTGAATCCGGGTCAGGCAAGACGGTGTCTGCCTTGTCGCTGATGCGTCTGCTGCCGGAGGCGGAAGTCTCGGGTCAGATTCTTTTTGAAGATCAGGAAATTCTGAAAAAGTCGGATGCAGCACTGCGCCAGTTGCGTGGCAAGGACATTGCGATGATTTTTCAGGAGCCCATGACGGCATTGAATCCCTTGTTCACGATCGGCAATCAGATTGCTGAAGTGCTGATGTTGCATGAAGGCCTGAGCGCGCGTGCGGCCGCGGTGCGTGCGGTTGATTTGCTGGATAAAACCGGTATTCCGGAACCGGCCCGTCGTGCGTTGGCCTATCCGCATCAGCTCTCCGGCGGCCAGCGCCAGCGCGCAATGATCGCGATGGCGCTGGCCTGCAAACCCAAGCTGCTGATCGCCGATGAGCCCACCACTGCGCTGGATGTCACGATACAGGTGCAGATACTCGAGCTGTTGAATCAATTGCAGCGGGAAGAGCAAATGTCGGTGCTGATGATCACGCATGACCTGAATCTGGTGAAATCTTTTGCTGACAGAGTCGGGGTGATGCAACAGGGGCGTCTGATCGAGACGGCCGACACCCGCACCTTGTTCAGCGCGCCGCGTGAGGCCTACACCCAGCAGCTACTCGCCAGCCACGCAAAACGCATGGTCAGCGATCTGGTGGCCGATGCTCAGCCGCTGCTCAAAGCCGAAGGCATGCGCTGCAGTTTCGAGATACCGCAGGGCTGGTTCCGAAAAAAAGAATTTGTGGCAGTCGACCACCTGGATGTCGCGCTGGCGCAGGGCGAAACCCTGGGTATCGTGGGTGAGTCCGGGTCGGGTAAGTCCACACTGGGCATGGCACTCCTGCGACTGTCGGTCGCTCGTACCCAGGGCGATATTGTTTTCAATGGGCAGCACATCAGTGCGATGGAGAGTGCTCAGTTACGACCCTTGCGCGCGCAGATGCAGGTGGTCTTTCAGGATCCGTTTGCTTCA
The DNA here is from genome assembly GCA_044353075.1 of Burkholderiaceae bacterium. Classification (GTDB taxonomy): domain Bacteria; phylum Pseudomonadota; class Gammaproteobacteria; order Burkholderiales; family Burkholderiaceae_D; genus Pernthalerella. The sequence continues at coordinate 182 of JBILCO010000036.1, read as the reverse complement.
CTCTCACCACGTCGCACCATTGAGCAAATTGTTGGCGAAGGACTGGCGCTGCATATACCGCATCTCTCCGAAGCAGAACAACGCGAAGCGGTTGCCGCTGGTTTGCAGGAAGTCGGCTTGTCGCCGCAAATGATGTCGCGCTATCCGCATGAATTTTCTGGCGGGCAGCGACAAAGAATAGC
>JBILCO010000273.1:0-3221 GCA_044353075.1 Burkholderiaceae bacterium | reverse complement strand
CGTAAAAACGGCATTACGCGCACCCAGCCGGAAATCGTCACCTATGGCATCACGGCTGACGAGGCGCATCGCTTTGGTTTGCCCTGTGGCGGCACCATTCAGCTGGCGATCGAGCCGCTGAAGGCCAATAGCCAGATTCAGGACATGGTGGACCGTCTTGCGCAGGGTGAACTGATTGCGCGCCGCGTCGATCTGCAGAGTGGTGCGGTGACTCTGGGACCGGCCAAAGCCGGCATGAGCCTGCAGGTATCTGAAACGGCACTGACGACGATTCACGGCCCGCGCTGGCGTTTGCTGATCATCGGTGCAGGACAATTGTCACGCTTTCTTGCACAGATTGCGGTGGGTATGGATTACGCTGTCACGGTCTGTGATCCGCGTGAAGAATATCGTGATGGCTGGTCGGTCGATGGCGTGCAGGTGGTGCATGCGATGCCCGACGATCTGGTGACGGAAATGCGATTGGACAGCCGTTGCGCCGTCGTCGCGCTCACCCATGATCCCAAGCTGGATGACCTGGCCCTGATGGAAGCACTGAAGTCAGGCGCGTTTTACGTGGGCGCGATCGGTTCGCGCTCGAATGACAGCAAGCGCCGTGAACGGCTGCTGGATTTTGATCTGATACCGGCGCAGCTGGAGAAACTGCATGGGCCGATTGGTATTTACATCGGCAGCAAGACACCCTCCGAGATTGCGATTTCCATTCTCGCTGAAATGACGGCGGTAAAAAATGGTGTTGCTTTGCCCGAGCTGATGAAGGTCGGCAATGCCAAAGAGGCGGCGCAACTGGATGCGAGTCCGGACGCTTGTTTGCTCGATCCTGCGCAGCGGATTGTCTGAGTGCGCAACCCAATGGGGTTGTGAGGTACATGAGGGAGATCGAGTGTCTTTGGTTTTGTGACCGCAGTGCCCTTTCCCGACTGACCTACGTATCAGGTCGATATCCAGCCCGACTTATCAATAATGCAAAAATCACCTGAGCGACCTGATACCCCCTGCGTCGCTGTCTGTTCGACCACCTTTGACGATATCTGCCGAGGCTGCGGCCGCACTGTGGCCGAAGTAGCCGAGTGGGTGTTCATGGATGACGGTCAGAAAGAAGTGGTCTGGCAGCGCATCACGGCCCAGGGCTATCCCCGTCGTAATACCTGACCACAGTGTCAGGGCGCGAGACTGCGGGAAAGAAGTCAGCGGCGGCGTCAATCCTGTACGATACGGCCCGGACCCCGTGTCCTGTAACATGCTTGTCATATTCGCCGGATAAAGTCCGGTGGTGAATTCAACACGCCCCCTTACGTACCCCGAGGCTCAATCGCCCATGAGTGCCCCTAAATCCGAGCCAGGCGCAGCGCTTTCGTCTGCCAATTCCAACGGAATCATGAACGCCTATTCTGCCGCCAAATGGCAGGATTTTCTTTTCCATAAATTAACATTCAGCTTTGCTTTGTTCGTGCTGCTGGTGCTGGTCGGTATTGTCGTATCGTTATTGGTGGGTGCCTGGCCCGCCATTGAGAAATTCGGACCGGCCTTCATTACGCGGGTCGAATGGGATCCCGTCAACAATGAGTATGGCGCGATGATTGCCATCGCGGGTACGCTGGTTACCTCCGGCCTCGCCCTTTTGTTTGCAGTCCCGATCAGTTTCGGTATTGCCTTGTTCCTGACTGAAATCTGTCCGGTATGGCTCAAGCGCCCCCTGGGTACATCGGTTGAGCTGTTGGCCGGCGTCCCCAGCATCATCTACGGCATGTGGGGCCTGTTTGTTTCTGCGCCTTTTTTCGGTGATCTCGTGCAGCCGCTGCTACAGGGCACGCTGGGTGAAGTACCCGTCATTGGCGAGTTGTTTCAGGGGCCGATGATGGGCATTGGTATGCTGACCGCAGGGATTATTCTGGCGATCATGATCATTCCATTCATTGCTTCGGTCATGCGCGACGTGTTCGATACCTGCCCCGGTGTGCTGAAAGAATCGGCTTATGCGCTCGGATGCACGCGCTGGGAGGTCGTCAGAAGAGTGGTGTTGCCCTACACGCGGGTGGGTGTGGTCGGCGGCGTGATGCTGGGGCTGGGGCGGGCGCTGGGCGAGACGATGGCGATTACGTTTGTAATTGGTAACGCACACAAGCTGTCCTGGTCACTATTCGCTCCTGGCAACAGTATTGCTTCTACGTTGGCCAATGAGTTTGCGGAGGCCGAAACCGAACAGATGGCCGCACTGTATGAGCTCGGGCTGATTTTGTTTGTCATCACCTTCATCGTGTTGGTTGCAGCCAAGCTGATGCTGATGCAAATGGGTAAGGCGGAGGGCGGCAAATGACGCAGGATAATGTACTCAAGTCGGATAACCCGATTTACCGCGGCCGTTTATTACGACACCGTATAGGCATCGCTCTGTCGGTTGTTGCGATGGCCATCGGCCTGACCTTCCTTTTCTGGATTTTGACGGTATTGGTCATCAAAGGCGTCGGCGCCCTGGATTGGGACTTCTTTACCCATACAACGCCTGCTCCCGGCAGCGAGGGCGGTGGTTTGCTCAATCCGATTGTCGGCAGTTTGATGATGGTGACCACGGCGACCCTGATTAGCACACCCATCGGTATTTTTGCAGGTATCTATCTGGCCGAATACGGCGAAGAAAGTCGGTTTGCGCAAGCCACGCGGTTTCTGACGGATGTGATGTTGTCCGCGCCATCGATTGTGATTGGCCTGTTCATTTATGCCATCTATGTGGCGAACGTCCGGCATTTTTCAGGCTGGGCAGGCAGCTTTGCGATTGCCTTGATTGCCATCCCTGTCGTTGTGCGGACCACCGACAACATGCTTGTATTGGTACCCAACAGCCTGCGTGAGGCCGCCTTTGCGCTGGGTGCGCCGCGTTGGAAAGTCGCCACGCTGGTTCGCTTGCGCGCAGTCAAAGCGGGTGTGTTGACGGGTGTGCTGCTGGCGATTGCTCGCATCTCGGGCGAAACAGCGCCGCTGCTGTTCACGGCGTTGAACAACCAGTTCTTCAGTGCCGACATGAATTCGCCGATGGCCAATTTGCCCGTGGTGATTTTCCAGTTCGCGATGAGCCCGTATGACAACTGGCGTGACTTGGCCTGGGGCGGTGCGCTGCTGATTACGTTCAGTGTATTGGGGCTGAATATTCTGTCGCGACTGATTGCGGCAACGGGCCAGAAACAGGGATAGGATGATAAACATGAGTTCAACGACAACCACGG
>JBILCO010000272.1:0-3228 GCA_044353075.1 Burkholderiaceae bacterium | reverse complement strand
GCCGATCAACTGTATGTGCTACGGGAACACATCGCTCTGGTACGACGACAGTTCAGCGAGATAGAAAAACAGGCCGCATGAAAAGCGGCCGGTCCGTAGGGTGCATCCCCTTCAAGCTCACTTCCGCTTTTTCAGACGCTCAATGTTCTGACGGTTGAAGTGGTTAAGCATCATGAAGCCAGCACCCACCACCCAGATGACCAGTAATATCTGCCACGTTTTCATACCCTTCTCCCATTTCAGTTAAAACGCTCACTCCCGACATCCTGCTGCTCAGTCCGGAACCTTACTTCAAATACCTGATGCCCCTGACCGAAAGCCGCTGGCCAGATGGTCCGGCTCAGGCCGGTCTTTCAAGCCCGCGTATTATTGCTCAAATTATCCGAACGGTTTTTCCCCCGGATCAGCGGGATCATTACCACCAGTGTCAGCACCAGCAGCAGGACCTCCAGCGCATAGACACTCATGTAGCCAAACGCCGGCCCGCCGACTGCGGCGGCGATATCCCGGAAAATCCCGCCCAGGGCAACGCCGACACCGGCGCCGGACGCCTGCATCGCACCCCAGGCACCCAGCGCAAGTCCGCTCTGGCTTTGGGGGGCCAGGTTCATCGTTGCCGTCAGGGTTCCGTGACCGAAGAGACCAGCACCCAGACCGATCAGCAATGTCCCCAGCGCGAACAGTACCGGCATCTGCAAGGGTGCAGAAAAAATCACCAACAAAAATGCCGGCAAACCCAACGCAGCGCCCACTGCCGCCAGCCTCAGAGGATCGGCGCCGCGACTCAGGACACGTGAAGCGAATCCGAATCCGAGCAGACCACCCACGGCGAGTGCCGCCGTCAGAGACGTGGTGGCGCCCACGCTCAGGCCCAGAATTTCTCCGCCATAGGGCTCCAGCAGTACATCTTCCATCGTGAAGGCCATGGTGCCCATGCCAATCGCGATCAGGCGGCGGACCGCATGCTCGCCTTCACAAAAATTTTGCCAGGACAGCCGGAAATCCGGTGCCACCGCAGGTGCACCGGCGCGGCCACGGCTGCGCGACTCCTGCTTCCAGAGGGCGACCACATTGAGCACCACCGTCATAATCGCCGCACCCTGAATCACCCGGATCAGCCGACCCGGGCTGAACTCCGCCAGTGCAACACCAAATATCAGGGCGCTGACAATCATGCCCAGCAACAGCATCACGTACATCAGCCCCACCACTTTGGGACGCGACTCGGGGCTTGCCAGATCCGTGGCCAGTGCCAAGCCAACGGTTTGGGTGGTGTGCAGGCCCGCGCCCACCAGCAGGAACGCGACACCGGCACCCAAGTACCCTACCCATGCGGGCGCATGCGCAGCCTGCCCCGCACCGGAAAGCACCAGCAGCGCAAAGGGCATGATCGCCAGGCCGCCAAACTGGGCCATGGTGCCCATCCACAGATAAGGTACGCGACGCCAGCCTAAAGCAGAGCGATGATGATCGGAGCGAAAACCAATGAGGGTACGAAAAGGCGCAAAAATCAGGGGCAATGAAATCATGATGCCGACCAGTGCCGCAGGCACTTTGAGTTCGACGATCATCACACGGGTCAGGGTACCGATCATCAGCACCAGCGCCATGCCGACCGATACCTGAAATAAAGAGAGCCTGAGCAAACGCGAGAGCGGAAGATCCGGTGTCGCGGCATCAGCGAAAGGGAGGAATCTGGCGCCTATTCTGGCCCAGCTACGGCGAATTTCCTGTTGAACGGCGCTTGTCTGCATTGCGTTTCCGGCATTTCCCGACGCCTTGACCCGTTCAGGAAGTGGGTTTGGTCATGGTTCGGCACCTGCAGGTCCCGAACCATGAATCCCGGACAAAACTACTTTCGTGCAGGATTTTGAGCAACCAGCATCGCCACGGGTTGCACCGTGTCCGAGTGGATTGCTGATACCTGCGCTGCACTGCCATTGAGGAATTTCTTCACCCAGGTCGTGTTCAGCGTGAGCGACAGATGCACCAGGAACGAGCCCACAGCCACTGCGCCAATGATGATGGGAATACCCACCGACGGCTTAACCACACACCACATTTTTCCGTAAATCATCTTGAGTTCTCCTGAAAATTAGTGAAGCCAAGGTGAATAGATATACGCGAGCAGATGGGCGAATGCGGCAATCATCCCGAACAGCTGCGTACCCTGGATCAGGTGGCGATGAATCTCTTCAGACTCTGCCTCTGTCAGGCCGGTAGGCCAAACCTTATCTCTATCAGACATATGAATACTCCTTAGAAAAACACCCGTAACCCTGCCGGACCCGCCTGCAGGCACCCCGCATCCCTAAAGCCTGACGCGGTATTGAGCAACTAAGAATGTAAATAAGACTTTACACTTTTAATTGTCACCAGATATTGACAATAAATCAGTCGTTCGTCAACCCGTCAGTCACAAAAAAACTCTGGTGTAGGATAAACATAGGAAAATCAAGGCTATTGGGAGGGATCCGCCCGAATTGTTTCATTAATAAAAATAAAAATGTTTTGTTAATGTAATAAATTTGGGCTACAGAAGACAAAAAACTGGCTTTATCGCCTACAAGCCAGATAATGTCGGCCACGGGGGACACTCACGGCCTACGCGTCGTGTCACAGGCCAACGTAGCTATAGGCGCCGTGGCCGGGAAAATCAGGGCCTAGCGCCATTTTTTCGTCCACAGACATATCGCAAGCACATCGCATGGGGCGCTGCCGCTCGGCGCATGCCAAATGGATGTATCAAAACCAGGGGATCACATTGGAACGCTTTACCATTTCTCTCGACGACGACTTGGCAACGGATTTTGACCAGCTGATCCAAACGATAGGCTATGAGAATCGCTCCGAGGCAGTTCGAGATCTGATTCGGCAGGCATTGGAAAAATCCAGACAAGCGTCTGCGCAATCGCTGCATTCGATTGGGGTGGTTAGCTATGTGTACAACCATCATGAAAAGGTAATGGCCGACCGATTGATCGGTGCCCAGCATGATCATCACGATCTGGTGATATCAAGCATGCACGCGCATCTGGACCACGATCATTGTCTCGAAGCAGTCTTCCTGCGAGGCCAAACTGAAGAAATCAGGCGCTTTGCAGGACAACTCACGGCGATGTCAGGCATTCGGCACGGCTCCCTGAACCTGATCTCGGCCGATATGGAATCCAGCAAGCACAGCCACGGCGGGCATCACACGCACACCCACCTGAAACCCAAAAACTG
>JBILCO010000271.1:0-3256 GCA_044353075.1 Burkholderiaceae bacterium | reverse complement strand
TGTGCGCGTTGTGGCTCGCTTCTGCCGGCAAACCGGACTGGCATCTGGTGGCGATTTTTTCTGTCGGTACTGTGCTGATGCGCTCGGCAGGTTGCGCGATCAATGATTTTGCCGACCGTGATTTTGATCGTCATGTCAAACGCACTGCAGAGCGCCCGCTGACCGCCGGCCATATTCAACCCTGGGAGGCGGTGATGGTCGCAGCCGTGCTCGCCGTGCTTTCGCTGGCATTGATCTATCCGCTGAATCTGCTCACCAAACAACTCTCGGTCTTCGCGGTGCTAATTGCAGCGAGCTATCCCTACTTCAAACGTTTTTTCGCACTGCCGCAGGCTTATCTTGGCATTGCCTTTGGCTTCGGGATTCCGATGGCTTACGCAGCCGTACTCAACACCGTGCCCGTCGAGGCTTGGGTACTCCTGCTGGCGAATGTGTTCTGGGCGCTGGCCTATGACACCGAGTACGCGATGGTTGACCGGGACGATGATCTTCGCATCGGCATACGCACCTCAGCAATTACCTTTGGTCGTTATGACGTACTGGCGGTCATGCTTTGCTATGCAATCAGTCTGGCGCTGATTACGGCAGTCGGCATGCAACAGGGACTGGGCAAAGGATTTTTCCTCGGTATGCTCGTTGCTTCTGGCATCGCCGTTTATCACTGGACCCTCATCCGCGGTCGGGACCGGATGCAATGCTTTGCCGCGTTTCGTCATAACAACTGGCTGGGTGCCGCCGTGTTCGCAGGCGTTGCATTGGGATGAACCCGGTCTGACCCATCGATTGCCGCGCGCAGACAACAGCGGCGCATTTTCTTCGGATTTCTTCTTGTAGGTCTTCCATTCCGGGGCAGATAATCGCGCGTTTTCAAGCCGTCAAGCGGCCCATGAATCAGCCTGCGTTGCCTGAACATTTCACCGGTTTGCCCTACACACGATGGATATCTCCGAACTACTCGCCTTCTCGGTCAAGAACGGCGCCTCCGATCTGCACTTGTCTGCCGGTTTGCCGCCGATGATTCGAGTTCACGGCGATGTCCGACGCATCAATCTGCCGCTCATGTCGCACAAAGAAGTGCATGCCATGATCTACGAGGTCATGAGCGATGCGCTGCGCAAGCGCTACGAGGAAACACTGGAAGTCGATTTTTCGTTCGAGCTGCCGGGTCTGGCCCGCTTTCGTGTCAATGCCTTCAATCAGGACCGGGGTGCGGCCGCTGTGATGCGCACGATTCCTTCAAAAATTCTGTCCCTGCAAGATCTGAAGACGCCGCCAATTTTCACTGACCTGGCACTCAAACCGCGCGGGCTGGTGCTGGTTACTGGCCCCACCGGTTCGGGCAAATCCACCACGCTCGCGGCCATGGTCAATCATGTCAATGAAAACGAATACGCGCACGTGCTGACGATTGAAGATCCGATCGAATTTGTGCATGAATCCAAAAAAGGGCTGATCAATCAGCGTGAAGTCGGCCCCCATACGCAATCATTTTCAGCAGCGCTGCGCTCGGCCTTGCGTGAAGACCCGGATGTCATTCTGGTCGGTGAGCTGCGTGATCTTGAAACGATACGACTGGCGCTGACGGCAGCAGAGACCGGGCATCTGGTGTTCGGCACCCTGCACACGGTCTCTGCGTCCAAAACGATCGACCGGATCATCGATGTCTTCCCCGGCGAAGAAAAAGACATGGTGCGCGCAATGCTCTCGGAATCCCTGCAGGCGGTGATCTCGCAGACACTGATAAAAAATCGCGAGGGCAACGGCCGGGTCGCCGCGCATGAAATCATGCTGGGCACACCGGCGATTCGGAATCTGATTCGCGAAGCCAAAGTAGCGCAAATGTACTCAGCGATACAAACCGGTACGGCATTGGGCATGCAAACGCTGGATGCCTGCCTGATGGAACTGGTCAAAAGCCACCGGATTTCGGTCGCTGCGGCGCGCGCCGCCGCCAAAATGCCGGAAAATTTTACGGGCTGAGCATGGAAATCACCCGTGCACAGTCACTGATGCATCAGCTGCTCGGGCTGATGAAAGAAAAAGGCGGATCAGATCTTTTCATTACCGCCGGCTTTGCCCCCGCCATAAAATTCAGCGGGAAGCTCACGCCGGTCTCCAAGTCCATACTCTCTGGTGATGAAAGTGCGGCGCTGGTGCATGCACTGATGAATGAAGCACAGCTGGAAGAATTCCATGCAACGCATGAATGCAATTTTGCGGTCAGCCCCGAAGGCATCGGCAGATTTCGCGCCTCTGCATTCATGCAGCAGGCTAAAGCGGGCATGGTGGTTCGCACGATCACAACAGACATACCCGAGCTTGATGTCCTTCAGGTGCCAGCCCAGCTGAAAGATATCGTGATGTCCAAGCGCGGCCTGATCATCATGGTCGGCGCAACAGGCTCAGGCAAATCCACCACGCTGGCTGCGATGATCGGGCATCGCAATGCGAACAGCTACGGACACATCATCACCATCGAAGACCCGGTGGAATTCGTGCATCCGCATATCAATTGCATCATCACCCAGCGTGAGGTCGGTACCGATACCGCTGACTGGCACACGGCTTTGCGTAATACCTTGCGACAGGCACCCGACGTAATTCTGATCGGCGAGATAAGGGACCGAGAAACCATGGATCATGCAATCGCCTTTGCCGAAACCGGACATTTGTGTCTGGCCACACTGCACGCCAATAATGCGAATCAGGCGCTGGACCGCATCGTGAATTTTTTTCCTGAGGAGCGACGGCAACAGGTATTAATGGATCTTTCGCTAAATCTGAGGGCCATGATTTCCCAGCGACTGATCCCTGCCAAGTCAGGCAAAGGACGCTGCGCTGCGGTGGAAATCATGCTGAACTCGCCCTTGATATCTGACCTGATTTTCAATGGCGATGTGCATCAGATCAAAGAGCTGATGAAAAAATCGCGCGAACTCGGCATGCAGACCTTTGATCAGGCGCTGTTCGATCTGGTGGAGAGTGAGAAGATTTCCTTTGAGGATGCGCTGCGTAATGCAGACTCCGTCAACGATCTGCGTTTATCTCTCAAGCTGCACGGGAAAAACAAAGGAGTTTCCGATACAGCGCCATCGATTGAGGGGCTGGATATCATCTGAAACTTTAGCAGGCCACCGACAAAATTAGGCCTTGCCAAACTCCTCACCCATCTCACGGCTCCGTTTTGCTGCTGCCTGCATGGCCGCTGCAATCGATTCACCCACACCTGCTGCCTGCAGGGACGTAATCGCTGCAT
>JBILCO010000270.1:0-3261 GCA_044353075.1 Burkholderiaceae bacterium | reverse complement strand
CACGACATCCAGACGCGTGACACCCTGCTGATGCAGGTAGTACACAGCGTGAGAATCCTTCTCGCCAAAGATGGCTACCAGCACATTCGCACCGGTGACTTCTTTCTTGCCGTTGGATGCGGACTGCACGTGCATGATTGCGCGCTGAATCACACGCTGGAAACCCAGTGTCGGCTGCGTGTCCACTTCGCTGGTGCCCGGCACCGTCGGTGTATTGTCATTGATGAAGTTGGTCAGTGTCTTGCGCAAGTCATCAATATTCACCGCGCAAGCTCTGAGCACTTCCGCTGCGGATGGATTATCCAGCAGCGCGAGCAGCAGATGCTCAACGGTAATGAACTCATGTCGAGCCTGTCTCGCCTCGACAAAAGCCATATGCAAACTAACTTCGAGTTCCTGAGCAATCATGCTTCCTCCATCACGCACTGAAGCGGGTGTCCCGCCTTCCGAGCGTGGGTTAATACGAGTTCAACTTTAGTACTGGCTATATCTTTAGGATACACCCCGCACATGCCTTTACCATCGCGATGCACTTTCAACATTATCTGGGTCGCGGTTTCCCGGTCCTTGTTGAAATATTCCTGAATGATGGCCACGACAAACTCCATCGGGGTGTAATCATCATTGAGCAGCAAAACCTGATACATCGACGGCGGTTTAACCGCCGCCTTTTTCTCCTTGGGAATCAGGAGTGTGCCATTCTCGTCGTTAGTTGCCATGCTTCTATTCTATTGCCCTTATGCTGGTGCGTAACCGGTTATGCCAAGGATATCCGCGCCAGTCATCGATATTACGCCGAATCCTGATGCCGCGCAGGTGGGGGCTTTCCCACCCGGGATGGCGTCCGCTGAATACCGTCGCCAGCGGTCACAATATAGTCGTTTTGGCAATTAACTTGACTTTTCCATTTTTTACGCGAACAATGCAAAAGATCAATATGTGCTTTTTTGCACAAGTTGATTATGGAAGAGCAATATGAGAGGGGGCAGCGTTATGCGAGCTTCTTGCTTCTAGGGCTCGTGTGATTGGTTAAATTTGGGAAAACGCTTTTATGGCAACAGGTACAGTGAAGTGGTTTAACGATGCCAAGGGCTTCGGTTTTATCACTCCGGATGATGGTGGCGAAGATCTGTTCGCACACTTCTCGGCGATTCAAATGAATGGCTTCAAAACCCTCAAAGAGGGACAGAAAGTTCAGTTTGAAGTAACGCAAGGCCCTAAGGGCAAGCAAGCTTCCAACATCCAGAACGCCTGATTACCGTTAGGCTCCTCAAAACCCCCGACAAAACCGGGGGTTTTTTATTACCCGCTGGCTCCATAGACTCTAACGATCGAGATAGGTTCAGGCCACTGTTTGTTAACATTTGAGCCATAAAAAAGCCGGATTGCTCCGGCTTTTTATCAGGCTCAAAACCTTACATGTGGGCAATCATTACATCGCCAAAGCCTGAGCACGACATCTGGGTCGCGCCGTCCATCAGCCGCGCAAAGTCATAGGTCACTTGCTTGGATGAAATCGACTTTTCCATCGACGTAATGACGAGATCCGCCGCCTCAAACCAACCCATGTGACGCAGCATCATTTCTGCGGACAGAATCAGTGAGCCTGGGTTCACGTAATCCTTGCCTGCATACTTCGGTGCCGTGCCATGGGTGGCTTCGAACATGGCCACCGAATCGGAGAGGTTGGCGCCCGGAGCGATGCCAATACCACCCACCTGTGCTGCCAGTGCGTCAGAAATATAGTCGCCATTCAGGTTCAGCGTCGCAATCACGCTGTACTCGTTCGGACGCAGCAGGATCTGTTGCAGGAAGGCATCTGCGATCGAATCCTTGACGATGATATCTTTGCCGGTCTTGGGATTCTTGAAGGTGCACCACGGACCGCCATCGATGAGCTGCGCACCAAACTCTTTTTGTGCCAGCTCATAAGCCCAGTCACGGAATCCACCTTCGGTGTATTTCATGATGTTGCCTTTGTGGACAATCGTCACGGAAGGCTTGTCATTGTCGATCGCGTACTGAATCGCTTTGCGAACCAGACGCTCTGTGCCTTCGCGGGACACTGGCTTGATGCCGATGCCCGAAGTTTGGGGGAAGCGAATCTTCTTCACACCCATTTCCTTGACCAGGAAATCAATGACTTTCTTCACACTGTCACTGCCCTCTTGCCACTCGATACCGGCGTAAATATCTTCCGAGTTTTCACGGAAAATCACCATGTCGGTCTTCTCAGGCTCACGCAGCGGTGACGGCACGCCCTTGAAATAGCGGACGGGACGCAGGCAGACATAGAGATCGAGTTCCTGCCGGAGCGCCACGTTCAGCGAGCGGATACCGCCACCGACGGGTGTCGTCAGCGGACCCTTGATCGACACCACGTAATCTTTGAGGACCTTGAGCGTCTCCTCAGGCAGCCAGACATCAGGACCGTAGACCATGGTCGACTTCTCGCCCGCATAAATTTCCATCCAGCTAATTTTGCGTTTGCCGCCGTAGGCCTTCTTTACCGCCGCATCAATAACCTTGATCATCACCGGGCTGATGTCCACTCCCGTACCATCACCCTCGATGTAAGGAATGATCGGATTGTCAGGTACGTTCAGAGAATAATCAGGATTGACCGAAATTTTCTGACCATCGGCGGGTACTTTGATATGTTGGTACATCGTTATCTCCGAAATTGGGCGGACGAAAAAGATTGTAGTTGGGGTTTTGTTCAGAACAAAGCACCTTGATGCATTGACTATGCGACTTTGACAAAAAGCTGCTAAGTCTTATATAAGACATAAGACCACATTTCGTATTATGCACTAGAATTTCGCTTCGTGCCACAGAAATACGGGCCCAGAAAGGCCCCGGAGACCCGGATGTCCCTGATTCTTTTTAACAAACCGCATGGTGTGATGAGCCAGTTCTCGGCACATGCGTCACGTCCCACGCTGGCAGACTATCTCAGTCAGCCCGACATTTATCCGGCCGGTCGGCTGGATGCGGACAGCGAGGGGCTGATGCTACTGACGGACAATGGCAGCCTGCAGCATGACATCAGCCACCCGGAGAGCAAAAAAGAGAAGACTTATCTGGCGCAAGTCGAGGGGATCGCCACCCCGGAACAGCTGCAACAACTGAGACCGCCGCTTGACCTTGGAGATTTCATTACCCTGGGTTGCCGCGCCTCGCGCATCGAGCCGCCCCGCTGGCTTTGGGAGCGCAATCCCCCGGTTCGAGAGCGGGCGCACATTCCGACCTCATGGCTGG
>JBILCO010000034.1:0-11547 GCA_044353075.1 Burkholderiaceae bacterium | reverse complement strand
GGCTGGTCTCCGTCCTGCGGAAAAACCGCCACGCCAACGCTGCAATTGACGCGCATGGTGTGACCGTCAATTTTCGCTGGCTCGGCGACCGCGTTCATGATGCGCTCGAGTGTTTCCGAACTCATTTCAGCGTCGGGGCCGCCGCGCAGCACGACGATGAATTCATCACCGCCATATCGTCCCAGAATGTCATTGCTGCGCAAGGTGGTGCGCAGCCGCTGACTGATACCCGTCAGTACCTGATCGCCCGCACGGTGACCAAAACGGTCATTGATAAACTTGAAGCGATCCAGATCGATAAAAGCGACCCAGACGGTGAGGGAATTGCGACGAGCATAGGCAATCGCATCGGAAAGATGGTTCAGCAGCGCGCTGCGGTTGATCGCGCCGGTCAAGGCATCATGAGCGGCCTGGTGGGCCAGCTGGTATTCCAGTTTCTTGCGACTGGAAATGTCGCGCGCCAGCATTTGTATCGCTGCCTGTCCCTGGTAAATGAGTGAGAGACGATGCACCGACACGTCGAAGGCAGAGCCATCCAGTCGCAGCGCGACTTCTTCAGTTTCTGTTTCAGGGTCGGCTATCAGGAGTAGGGCGGTGCTCTCGGAGGACGAGCGTCGGATCAGTGACGCAAGACTACGCCCCAGCAACTGATGTTCTTCGGACTCGCGGAAAAGGATGCGAGCAGCCGGGTTGGTAAAAACGATTTTTTCATTGATCTCGATCAGGATCGCATCCGGTGAGCGTTCAACAATCAGCCGGTAACGCTCTTCACTTTCTCTTAAGGCATTGAGCGCCTGCTGTCGTTCTTCCGCCTGACGGAAAAGCGCCAGACTTTTTTGTTCCAGCAGAGCTTCCGCCTGTTCCCGTGCGCTGATTTCGCGGGCAAGGCGTCGCTCATGGACGTCACTCGGGAGTGCCATGAGGCAGATGCCTGAGTAGGAAGCGCGTGTGCGCTTCATTGCCTTCGTCGGGCAGATCTGTTCGTTCAATGTGTATCGGCTCACCGAAATGCTCGATACAGCCTTGGATCAAACCATGGGCGAAGTCGACCAGCTTGCGGCTTGATCGATAAAAGAAGCGTACTTCCCCGTCGCTAATTTCCTGATAGTCGAATGCCGGCAATTCAGCATCGATATACAACTTGCGGACCTCGACATGAATATGTCCATCGAGTCTGCGCAGCAGTTCGAATGCACTGGTCTGGGTTTTGACGAACTCGGGATGAATGACGGCGAAGCGCGTGAAAAGATGGCGGCCGAAACCGTTCAGCAGTTGAGCGATGCTCACGCCCGTCCGTGCTGACAGATGGGTCACCAATTCAACCATCTCCTGATGCGGATAAGTGCCCACGGAGGTATAAGCGCCTGCCGATGACAGATTAGAGGCAGAAATGATGCCGTCTGCAATCTCGATCGAGTAATGAGCCTCGACCATGGTGATGAACTCGCGAAAAACGATCCCTTTCATATGACTCGTTCATCTGTTTTGGGATGCGCCAATGATACCGCAAAGTAACTAAAAGTACGCTCGGATAACTAACTTTAATTATTAAATAAATAGCTTGTTGGTCAGCTTTATCAGCATCATTGGACTATTTGGCAACGAAATCGACTTAGTTGCGGTAGGGCGCAACCGGCAGCGAAGGCACGCTGGCAAAATGCGCCGGCACCTCGCCGGTCAGGGTATTGAGAAAGGCGACGATGTGGGTCACATCATCGTCGCTGACCGTTCTGCCCAGCTGCAGACGAGCCATGACGCGTACAGCGTCGCCAAGCGTCGCGACAGAGCCATCATGGAAATAGGGGGGCGTCATGGCGACGTTGCGCAGCTGTGGGACTTTAAAAATGTACGTGTCTTCAGGCTGTTGCGTGTCGTGGAATTTGCCTTTGTCGCGTCCTTTGAGTAAGGCCATTTCCTTGCTGCCGGTGGCCAGCCAGTAGTCTTCGGTGAGGCCGAATTTCTGGAAGCTTTGACCACCGACGACTGACCCGTTGTGGCAACCGGCGCAGCCGAAACTCATGAATTTTTCCAGTCCGATTTTCGCTTCCTGGCTGATCGCTTTCTGATCGCCCTTCAGGTAGCGATCAAACGGGGCCGGCGTGAGCAGGGTGCGCTCAAATGCGCCGATCGCTGTGGCCCAGTTTTCAGCAGTCACCGGATCTTTCTCATTCGGGAAAGCTTTATCGAAATAAGGGCCGTAACCGAGCGTACGCATTCTTTCCTCGGCTTCGGCATAGGTCTTGTTACCGTAGGCTAGTGGGCTGAGCAGCGCTTTCATTGCCTGTTCTTCAACGCTGACGCGGTTGCCGCCGTAGTGCTGTGCAATCAGCAGCGGCGTATTGAACACGGTGGGCGCATTGCGTGGCAGCAGCGTGCCATGCACGCCAACCGACAAGGCCAGCGAATCTGCGCCGTAATAGCTGGGGTTATGGCAGGCCGCACAGCTCATACGGCCATCGGTGGATACACGGGTTTCGAAAAAAAGCTGCTTGCCCAGCTCGACGCGTTCGCGCGAATGCGGATAGTCATCCACATGGGCGGTGTCGGGCAGGGGTTTGAACAGGCCGCGAGCCCGCTCGAGGAGGGCCTTGTCGGTATTGTCGGCAACCGCCAGGCTGACCAGCACCGCAGCGGAAACTGCCAGGGTGCTCAGAACGGTGGCGGCTGCGCGCTGGCGCATGGATGATTTCATGGCGGTCTCCCGAATTATTTTTATGTGAGGCAATTTTCCGGCATTTCCGGCGATCGTGCAGAAACGGCCCAAAGCGCCACTCGCCAGCCGTCGTGCCGCCGTTCCGCCGTGCCGGTAACGTCAGGCGTCAGAAAAAGTGGCGCATGCCGATTTCCATGCTCCATTTCATGCCCAGTCGTTCATTCGTGCCGGACATGCCGGCACCGGGACGCACGTAAAACCCGGTTTTGGGCAAGACGAACCGTCCGACTTCGGCCTTAGCGTAGGAGCTATAGCGGTTGGATTGCTCGTGATCGAACCAGTAATAGACTTCGACAAAGCTGTAGGTCCGCTCCGGCCAGCGGGTCAGAAGAGAGGTCCGCAGGTTGGTGTAACGCACATCGTCCCTGCTACCGTCGCCGCCGACCGACCGGCCATGCTGCACATAGGGAAAAAACACGGATTTCATTGCAGGCAGATCGATAGCCCAGAACGCAAACGGCGCCAGCACATGCTTGCCGGTTCCCAGATTGGCGTTACTGGCCGTGTCGAGGCTAAGTTCGGACCCGACGACCATGGCATAACCTTCACTGCGTGCGGCGCGCCAGGCGAGACGGGTCAGAAGATTGCCAACGCCGTTAGCGGCAGGATCGCTGCTTCCCGGGTCGTAGCGCAAAATGGGTACTTCGGCACGAACGGCAAGCGAGTTACTGAAGGCGTATTCGACGCGGGGAACCAGTGTCATCATCGACGCCGTGCCGTAGTCGACGTATTCGCTGCGCAGATCAAAACGGTGTTTGAAATCGGTGGGGTCAATGCGCTTGGTGGCATCAATGCTGACCTCAGCAGGTCGGGTTTCCGGGGTTGGTTGCGTTTTGGCTTCGTCAGCGAGGGAAAGGGGGCTGATCGCCGCGGCGAGTGCTCCGATGCACATGAATTTGCAAAAAGAATGATCTGGCCGGGTGCGGTGATTGGAACGAAAGAGGTGATTGAGCATGGTTGTTCTTGTTAAGTACCCACTCGCTGATGCCGGCTTGTTGGCACAAGGTGTCTTGGGGAACCGGTGTCGGCCGTCGCATTAACGCTAACGAGTGAAATGAATGCAATTTCATTGCAAATATAACACGCGCTAATTCGACTACCGTTTATTTTGGCCGATTAGCGCATCGCTCAAGTAAAATCATGCTTGTTTGCAAGCCCGCCAATGGTGTTTGCGGAGCGGTTTTTAGCTGGCCGGAATGAATCAGCGTCTCCTTATCGTGCAGGGCGATTTGTCGCCTAGAGTTCAGACTTCATGATGTCATCGCCACTTGTCGCGCCTGTCGTTTTACGTTGCCTGCTCTTTTTCTGTGCGCTGTGCTCGGGCCTGCTGCAAGCGGCGCCTGCCCAATGGCAGGATGATCTTCAGCCGCTGCCGTCAACGGAATGGAATCGCGAGCGCGCAGCGCATTTACTCGAACGCGCCGGATTTGGCGCAACGCCGGAACAGGTGACGCGTTTTGCGACCATGACGCCGGCGCAGGCGGTGCGTCATCTGGTTCGTTATCAGAAAATCAAACAGAATTTACCGGCATTTCAGCCCTCCGACAGTTTTGATGCCGGTCTTGATCCCTTTGCCAGCTCGCGTCCTGCCGCCACGGATCTGGCGCGTGACAAGGGCGAGGCATTGGGCGTGAAAGTGAAACCTGCCGGTAACCGGCGGATGCAGCAGGTTGCCGATCGTTTTCTTTATTGGCTGCGCGCGAGCAAGCTGGAAACTCAGCGAGCGGCCTACTGGTGGGCGAACCGCATGTTGGTAACACAGCGGCCGCTGGAAGAAAAAATGGCCTTGTTCTGGCACGGTCATTTCGCGACCAGCGAAGAGAAGGTGCGCGATTTCCGCAAAATGGTGCAGCAGAACGAATTGTTCCGTGCGCAGGCCACCGGCAACTTCCGCACGCTGCTGATTGCGGTTGCGAAGGATCCGGCGATGCTGGCTTATCTCGACGCCGGGGTCAATGTCAAAGGCGCACCGAACGAAAACTTCGCCCGTGAAATCATGGAGCTGTTCACCATGGGCGTTGGCAATTACACCGAACTCGATATCCGTGAAGCGGCACGCGCTTTCACCGGCTGGAATTATCAGGGCGTGAAGTTCGTGATGAACCCGGTACAGCATGACGGAGACCCGAAAACCGTCCTCGGTCGTACCGGAAATTTTGACGGTATTCAGGTGATCGATCTCATTCTGGCGCAGCCCGTCACGTCCGAATTCATTGCAGGAAAACTCTATCAGTATTTCGTGCGTGAAGAATTGTCACCGGCACTGCGTATCCGTCTGGGCAAGGTGCTGCGCGATGCAAACTACGAGATCGCACCCTTCCTCGAAACCGTATTCATGTCACGGGATTTTTACAGCGAAGCGTCAGTTGCGACCCGAATCAAGCCGCCGGTCGAGCTGGTGATTTCCACTTACAAAAAAATGGGCCTGAAAGAAGTACCGGGCATACCGGACTTCAATGAGCTCACGGATGCGATGGGGCAGAAACTGCTGTTCCCGCCGAACGTTGCCGGATGGGCGCAAGGACGCAGCTGGATTACACCCGGGCTGCTGCTCTTGCGGGGTAATTTCGTTTACGACGCGGTGTTCCCGCCGATTGATTTTGTGGCCAATGATCGTGTGCCCAACGAGCGTTACCAGATTTTGAGTGTGGCTGAAAAACTATCGATGGGCGCCGATGTCACCACGGCCACCAAACCGGATGGCAAAGATCTGACCTCGATGTCGATGCAGGCGGATCGTGATGAGGATTTCAATACGCGGCTGGCCAGTTATCACGCCTGGCGCAAGGCGATCGAAAAAGTCAAACCCATCGCGCGTACAACTGCGCAACTCAATCTGTCAGCCATGGTTCGCAGCGCCGGTTGCAAGACAGCGCGCGAGGCCATCGACTATCTGCTGGTCCGCTTTATTTCTGTGCCGGTCGATGCGGGAATACGCGATCAGATGGTGGCGATGCTGGAAGTCGATCTCGGTACGGCCAATCTCAGGCTTGCCGATACGTACATGGAAGATGCGCTGCGCAATGCCTTGCATGTGATCCTTTCGCAGCCTTCATACCAGTTAGGATGACGATGAGCCATTTTCATGCAGGCAGGACGCGACGCGATTTGCTCAAAGCACTGGCGGGTGCGGGGTTGGCAGCGACGCTGCCCGCGGGCCTGGCCGGTGCCGCAACGCTGCCGTCAAAACGAATTCTGGTGGTGGTGGAACTCTCGGGCGCGAATGATGGCCTCAACACCCTGGTGCCCTATGCGGATGATGCGTATTACCGACTGCGTCCGAAAATCGGCATACGCGAGCCAAAGCTGCGCAAGATTGATGACCACTATGGCTTCAATCCGGGTATGTCCGGTTTCGAGAAGCTGTACAAGGATGGCCGCATGGCGATCGTGCATGGCTGCGGTTACGCGCAGCCCTCGTATTCGCATTTCACATCGATGGCCTACTGGCATACCGGTGTGCCGAATGGCGGCGAGCCCTATGGCTGGCTGGGCCGCGTCGCGGATGCGATTGATCCTGAGCTGACGCCGAATTTTCTGGTCAATATCGATGAACGTCAGTCGCTCGCCGTGCGCGCGGCACGTCATGTGCCGGTGGTGTTTGATGACCCCGAGCGTTTCATGCGCAAGGGTCTGAATCAAAGCCGCCCGGTACTCGACCACGTGAGCGAGGTGCGCGCGGCGAACCTCTCGCAGCGTTTTCTGGATGACGTGGCGCAGAGCGCGAAGCAGGCATCGCAGCGCGTCCGTGCTGCCTGGGAGAACTATAAAACACCGGTTGATTACGGCATCATTTCGATGGATTTGCCCAAGGTGGCCTCGATGATTGCCGCCGAGCTGCCCACGCGTCTGTATCACGTCGGTTATCGCCACAATGCCTTCGACACCCATGTGCAGCAGGTCGATCAGCATCAGCGTCTGCTGAGTTATGTGTCCGATGCTATCGCGGGCTTCATTCGTGACATGGAGCGCATCGGTCGTGCGGATGACGTGACGGTGCTGGTCTTTTCCGAATTCGGCCGCCGGGTCGCCGAGAACACCAGTCTGGGTACCGATCATGGCACGGCGAACCACATGTACGTGATCGGCAAGCCGGTGCGCGGTGGCCACTACGGCAAAGCGCCGTTGCTCACCGACCTGGATGAGAACGGCAATATGAAACACACCACCGATTTCCGGCAAGTTTATGCGAGCCTGATCGAAGGCTGGCTCGACTACGCTGACAGCAAATCACTGCTCTCAGGCCAGTTCACCACTTTTCCGCTTTTTGTATAGAGAACCCTATGGCTGCGCATTTTGATCTTCCCGACATTCGCCTCTTCGTTAACATCGCCGAGGCCAACAGTCTGACGCGCGGTGCGGAGCGCTCGCACATGTCGCTGCCCGCAGCATCCATTCGTATCAAAAATCTCGAAGAGGGCCTGGGCGTCAAGCTCTTGTATCGCACCAGTCAGGGCGTGACGCTGACACCGCCGGGGCAGGCTTTCATGCATCACGCGCGGCTGGTACTGCAGCAGCTGACCGATCTGCGCGGTGACCTTGCCGAGTATGTGAACGGCTCGCGTGGTCATGTGCGCATGCTGGCCAATACCACCGCGATGGCCGAGTTTCTGCCTGCGCTGCTGCCGAAATTTCTGGCCACCCATCCGGATGTAAATATCGATCTGAAAGAGCGACTCTCCAATGAGATCGTGCGTGCCGTATCCGAAGGCAAGGTCGAGGTCGGCATCGTTGCCGGCAATGTACGTACCGAGGGTCTGGAAGTGATTCCTTTCCGCGAAGACCGTCTGGTGCTGGTTACACCGGAGTCGCATCAGCTGGCCGGGCGCGAGCGTATCGAATTCAGCGAGGCGCTGGCCCATGACTTTGTCGGCATGCTCGAAGCCAGCGCGATTCACAGCTTTCTGGCACAGGCTGCCAATGAACTGAACCAGCAGATCAAGATTCGTATTCAGGTCGGTAACTTTGAAGCCGCCTGCCGGATGATCGAATCCAATGTCGGGATCGGCGTCGTGCCATTTTCCGCCGCCAGCCGGCATGCGCGCAGCATGCGTATCAAGACGGTTGAGCTGGCTGACGAATGGGCTATCCGCAAGCTGCAGGTCTGCGTGCGCAGCCTGCAGTCGTTGCCGGCCTTTGCGCGTGAACTGGTCGAGCTGCTGGTCGCGGAGGCGCAGGAAACGGCCTGAAATAGGGCCAAAAAACGCGAAAAGTCCTGTCTGACGGTCTTTGCTGGTCAGATTAGAAATGTACTGTTGCAATACGAAAGACACTGGATCCCGGCCTGCGCCGGGATGACGATTTTGTAGAAATTGGCCTTAAAAATGTCATCCCGGCGCAGGCCGGGATCCAGCGTCGTTTTTTATGAATCTGCAGGCTTTCGGCTTGAATGAAGCATTACCTTCCGCCGGGTTAAGTCGCCTCTAAGCAGTGCTTCCAAATTTCTGAATTGTTGGGCACCGAGGGATAGGTCAGACTTTGCGGCTGACTTCTGACTCTCCCGAGGAAAGCCCATGTCCCACACCAGCGACGCCCACCAGGACATCCGCGATGCGATCCGCGACTTGTGCGCGCAATTCCCTGCCGAGTATTTTCGCCAGATCGATGAAGAGCGCGGCTACCCGGAAGCCTTTGTCGATGCACTGACGCAGGCGGGCTGGCTGGCGGCGCTGATTCCTCAGGCCTATGGCGGCTCCGGCCTCGGCATGGTGGAAGCCTCGGTGATCATGGAAGAAATTAACCGCGCCGGCGGCAATTCCGGTGCCTGCCACGGTCAGATGTACAACATGGGCACCTTGCTGCGTCATGGTTCAACCGCGCAAAAAGATTTTTACCTGCCTAAAATCGCCAAGGGCGAATTGCGTCTGCAATCGATGGGCGTCACCGAGCCCACCACCGGCACCGATACCACCAAAATCAAGACCACTGCGGTGCGTAAGGGCGATCGCTATGTGGTCAATGGTCAGAAGGTCTGGATTTCGCGCATACAGCATTCCGATCTGATGATTCTGCTGGCGCGCACCACGCCGCTGGCCGAAGTGACAAAAAAATCCGAGGGCATGTCGATCTTCATCGTTGATTTGCGCGATGCGATCGGCAACGGCATGACGGTGCGACCGATCCGCAATATGGTCAACCATGAAACCAATGAACTGTTTTTTGAAAACCTCGAAATACCGGTCGAGAATCTGATCGGCGAAGAAGGCAAGGGCTTCAAGTACATTCTCGATGGATTGAATGCCGAACGTGCGCTGATTGCGGCTGAGTGCATTGGTGATGGTTTCTGGTTCATCGATAAAGTAACGAAGTACGCGAATGAACGCATCGTCTTTGGTCGTCCTATCTCGCAAAATCAGGGCGTGCAGTTTCC
Organism: Burkholderiaceae bacterium; assembly: GCA_044353075.1. Taxonomy (GTDB): domain Bacteria; phylum Pseudomonadota; class Gammaproteobacteria; order Burkholderiales; family Burkholderiaceae_D; genus Pernthalerella. The sequence goes on along the minus strand of JBILCO010000034.1, from coordinate 2,464 downwards.
GATTGCCAAAGCCTATGTGAATCTCGAAGCGGCCAGCCTGATGCGTTACAAAGCCTGCGAGCTTTTCGATGCGGGTAAACCGTGCGGTGCCGAGGCCAATATGGCCAAGATGCTGGCCGCCGACGCTTCCTGGGAAGCAGCCAATGCCTGCCTGCAGTTCCATGGCGGATTTGGTTTCGCTTCAGAATATGATGTCGAGCGCAAATTCCGCGAGACACGTCTTTATCAGGTTGCGCCGATCTCGACCAATCTGATCCTGTCTTATGTCGCCGAGCATGTGCTCGGCATGCCGCGTTCCTTCTGAGGGGAAGTCATGAACACGACGATCGCTCCGAGCCAGCAACTGGCCGAGTTTGCCGCGAATCTGCAGTTCAGCGATATTCCGGATGCCGTAGTGCGTCGCACGGAAGACTTGCTGCTCGACTGGTTCGGCTCTGCGCTCGCCGGCAAGGTCGGCCGACCAGTACAGATAATTGAAGCCATCGCACGCGAAATGGGGCCGCAGGACGGACGCGCTGAAGTACTGATCTCGCGTCGCATGACCTCGCCGCTGTTTGCTGCACTGGTCAACGGGGCATCGTCGCATTATGCCGAGCAGGATGATGTGCATAACGGCTCCGTGTTTCATCCGGCGGCCGTGGTGTTTCCTGCGGCGCTGGCGATTGCACAGGATCGCGGATGCAGCGGCAAGGATTTGATTACCGCCGCCGTTGCGGGCTACGAAGCCGGCATACGCATCGGTGAATTTCTCGGGCGTTCGCACTACCGGATTTTTCACACCACGGGCACCGCGGGCACGGTTGCTGCCGCTGTGGCTGCTGCGCGTCTGATGGGACTGAACCCGCAGCAGATGCTGCATGCGATCGGCTCGGCCGGAACGCAGGCGGCAGGGCTGTGGGAGTTCCTGCGCGATGCGGCCGATTCCAAGCAGCTGCACACCGGCAAAGCGGCGGCCGATGGCTTGCTGGCGGCACTGCTCGCAGAAAAAGGCTTTACGGGTGCGAAACACGTGCTGGAAGGCCCGCAAGGCATGGGGGCGGGTATGTCCTCTGATGCTGATCCGGTGCGCTTGACCGACCGGCTGGGGACGCGCTGGGCGACGATTGAGACTTCCTTCAAATTTCACGCTTCTTGCCGCCACACACACCCGGCCGCCGATGCTTTGCAGCAAGCGATGCGTGAACACGGACTCAAGGCGGCAGACATCACCGAAGTGATCACGCATGTGCATCAGGGCGCTATCGATGTGCTGGGTCGCGTGATTGCCCCCGAGACCGTGCATCAGGCGAAATTCTCGATGGGCACGGTGCTGGGTTTGATTGCCTTGCATGACAAGGCAGGCGTGTCGGAATTCGAGCGCCTGTACCTTGATCCTGAGGTAGCTGACTTCCGCGTGCGTGTGAAGATGGCGCTGGATGCCGAAGTCGATGGTGCGTACCCCGAGCGTTGGATAGGCAAAGTTACCGTGCATACGCGTGATGGCCGTGTGGTGCAGGGGCGGGTAGATGAACCCAAGGGGGACCCCGGCAACACGCTTTCACGCCCCGAGCTGGAACAAAAGGCGCTGGCACTGGCTGACTTTGGCGGTGCGGCGAGTGAAGCGGAAATGCGCACGCTGTTTGCCATACTCTGGAATGTGACGGCGTTACCGGTGGTGAAGCGACTGATGTAGTCGGATCGGCAGCTCACTTAAACAGCGTCACTAAGTAGGTGACTAAAGCTGGTCGTTAACTGGGAACAGAGTCTAAGGCCGTTAGTAAAGCAAAGACGCTGGATCCCGGCCTGCGCCGGGATGACGATTTTGAGGCCATTCATTCTTCAAACGTCATCCCGGCGCAGGCCGGGATCCAGCGTCTTTCGTGGTTCATCGACTGAATTTGGCAATGAAAAATACGAAGCTGCTTAAGTCATCGGTGCCCACCAAGCCCTCGGCGCTCTTTACCCCATCAGGCGCTCAATGAACCAGCCCAGGCCCGCGAGCATCACCAGCCAGGACAAGCCGCTGATCACGCGCTGTTCGTAGCTTTGTTTTTTCAGCCAGAGCAAGGCGGGCACGGCGATCAGCACTGCCACCAACTGACCGGCTTCCACCCCCAGATTGAAATTCAGCAGCGCCCACACCAGATTGTCTCGCGGCAGCCCGGTCTCTTGCAGCACGGAAGAAAAGCCGAAGCCATGCACCAGACCGAACGCGAAGCTGATGGTCCAGCGGCGCGATAGCGCAAAGCGCGGAAATAGATTTTCAAACGCCACATAGGCAATAGACAGCGCAATTACCGACTCCACCAGCATCGAAGGCAGGCTGATCAGTTCCAGTGCCGCTGCACCCAGCGTGATGCTGTGCGCGACGGTGAAGGCGGTAATAATTTTGATCAGCGACTTCAGATGCCCGCCGCACAGGATCAGCGCCAGAAGAAACAGCAAGTGGTCATAGCCGGTGGCGATATGTTCAACACCCAGCGGG
>JBILCO010000269.1:0-3275 GCA_044353075.1 Burkholderiaceae bacterium | reverse complement strand
TCGAAGGAGAGATCATCGAGGATGGTTTTCGAGCCATAACGTTTCGTGACATGTTCGAGCTGGATCATGGTGATGCTGTTCTCGTTGCGCGTAAGTCGTTACAGACTAAAACTCTATCAAAATGCCGTTCGATGTGACGCTCATTTTGATAGAGCCTCTAAACAGGTGAAAAAAAGCCCCCGACCGCCGGGGGCTTTTCAGATGGCTTACGCCGGGATTACTTGTGCCAGCGATTGCCCATCTTGGCAAACTGGTCGGCCGAGTGACCCATGATGATTTGTGCGCCTTCGAGGTCACGCATCATCTTGAGCTTGTTCACTGAATCCGTGTAAGCCTGAACAGAGAAGTTCAGACCTGCAACGTAGCCATCCAGATTTTCCTGCATCCAGATCGCATCCTGCGCCAGGATCAGCGTGCCGGTCTTTGGCAGCTTGACCTTCACCGACTGGTGACCAATGGTGTGGCCTGGGGTTGGGATGATTTTGACCGTGCCGTCGCCGAACAGGTCATATTCGCCATCGAGTTCCAGGTAGTTGTAGTCACGTGCAGCCTGGATATCGCCCATGTTGAACGTACCATTCGTTGCACGACCCTGGAACTTCTCTGGCCACCAGCCCTGATACATTTCTTTCTTCTGCACCACGTGGATGGCTTTCGGGAACATGCCCATGTTGCCGCCGTGATCCAGGTGCGTGTGGGAGGTAATAACCGCTTTCACATCATCGGTTGTCAGGCCGAGCTTTTTCAGCTGCATGTCGATGACGTCAGAGCGCTTCTGGCTTGGTGCGAGGAAATCGCACAGGCCGGCCGCCCAGTATTTTTTGCAGTTCTCCATGCTGTCGGAGATCGCAACGTTGTTACCGGTGTCAATGACGACCACGCCTTTAGGATGCTTGAGCACAAACATCGACACAGGAATCGTGATCTGCTTCGCTTCAGGGAAGGTCGGGATCAGGCCCTGGATGTTAAAAGGACCAAAGGTACCACTGGTGGCGAAATACAGTTCCTGCGACTGTGCTACAGGGGCTGCACTAATACACAGGGCAGCCATCAGGGTAGCCAGCAAGCCAGTTTTCTTCATGAGTTCTCCTCCATCTTGTTTATTGTTGGCCACCCTGGTGAGAGCGCAGCCTCGACACGCGTCAGCACACTATCCAAGCCATGTGCGTTCAAACTTCTTCTTGTTATCAGATACATCAGTGACAACACCGGGCAGAACTTCCGGTATTGCGGTGGCCCGATCTTGCACGGGACTTTTCTTCATGTCAACACCAAGTTAAGATTGTGCGGTGAAAGAGCGCCGGACGACCGGATGAACCGGGGACAAATGCCGATGCTGCACTGCGATAAAAATGGCTTGGCCAGGCCCGGCATTCATTTATTCAAAATGCAGACTTTAAAAAACGCGGCTTGTCCGCAAAAGCAGGCTCGGTCAGACTGCCGCTGGCGGTGCCAAAAGTAAAACAGGGACTCAAAAATCAACCGCCTTCTTCGCTGGAGACAACACATGAAGACGCATCTGCTTTCCCGCCTGCTGCTGGGCACGATCGCCACACTGGGCTTGGCGCTGGTTCAGCCTGCTGCTTTTGCCCAAAACAAGCCCACGGAGCTCAAGGTCGGCATCACGACCTTCCTGTCCGGACCGGCCTCGGTGTTTGGTGTGCCGGGCAAAGCGGCCGCTGAGCTCTATATAGAACAGATCAACGCGGCCGGTGGTATCGATGGCGTGAAGCTTGTGCCGACCTTCATTGACGAAGGTATTGGTCCTGACAAGCTGCTTTCCGAGTACCGCCGGGTAGTGCAAGAGGGTGGCACGAAGGTGATGCTGTCGGCTATTTCCAGCGGCAACTGCAACACACTGGCACCGGTGGCCGAAGACCTGAAGGTGCTTAACATCATGTGGGATTGCGGTACCGAAAAGGTGCTGGAAGACCGCCGCTATCGTTATGTGACTCGCACGCAGGCCAATGCGACGACCGAAATGGTGGCCTCGGTGCTGTACCTGCTGCGTGTCAAACCCGACATCAAATCCATCGCCGTCGTCAATCAGGACTATGCCTGGGGTCGCGATTCCTGGGAGTTGTTCCGCAACACGCTGCTGGCGTTGAAGCCGGATGTGAAGATTGTGGCTGAGTTTTTCCCGAAATTCGGTGCGACCGATTACTCAACCGAAATCAGCCGGTTGCAGGCTCTTCGTCCTGAAGTGATTTTGTCGACTTCCTGGGGCGGTGACCTCGACACACTGATCCGCCAGTCCGCACAGCGCGGTCTGTTCAAGAATTCGCAATTCATTTTGCCGCTGGCTGAAAGCTCGCTCGAGCGCGTGGGTAATGCGCTGCCCGACGGCGTGATTGTCGGCGCGCGTGGCGATCATTATTTCCTGCATCCTCAGCATCCGGGTAATCCCAAGCTGCAAGGCTTCGTGAAAAAGTACCGCGAAAAAACGGGTTCGTATCCGATCTATGCGGTCTATCACATGGTGCAGGCACTGGATGGTCTGGTCGCCGGCTACCAGAAAGCGATCAAGGCCAATAAGGGAAAGTGGCCCAGCACCGAGCAGGTCACTGATGCGATGCGTGGTCTCGAATTCCGTGGCCTGACCAACACGGTGAAAATCCGCGAAGACGGCCAGGGACTGGAAGACCAGTTGCTGGGTATCACGCGCAAAACATCGGCCTATGATTTTCCGACGCTGGAAAAAATCGTGGTTTTCCCTGCTGAGCTGATCACGACACCGGTTGGCAAAAAATCACCGGAGTGGGTGAAAACGCTCAAGCCTGAACTGATTAATCATCCCAACTTCAAGCAGTATTAATTTCACGCGGAGCTCGTGACGGCGAGCTCCGCAAAAAAGAAAGTCGTCAATGCCGCAGGAGCTTTACATACTGGCCATGCTGGATGGCCTGTCTTATGCCGCTGTGCTGTTTCTTGTTGCGCTGGGTATGACCCTGGTATTCGGCGTGATGAATATCATCAATATGGCGCATGGCAGTTTTTATGCGTTGGGCGGGTACATGGCTGCCAGCCTGGGCTTGCTGGCCACTTCCATGGGTGCCTCGCCTGCATGGTCGCTGCTGATCCTCCCGCTGGCAGCGGTCATCATTGGCTGCGTGTTCGGCGCGCTGATGGAAACCACGCTCATGCAACGCATTTACACCAAAGATCCCATATTGCAATTGCTGGTGACCTTCTCCGCGTTCATGATCTTTGAAGATCTGCAGCGTCTGGTCTGGGGTACACAGCCGTACTTTGTATCTGAGATTGTGAATTATCTG
>JBILCO010000268.1:0-3276 GCA_044353075.1 Burkholderiaceae bacterium | reverse complement strand
GTTTCGATGGTGTTGTTACCTTCCACTCAATGTCTGGGGAAAACTGATGGAAACCAAACAATTCAATGTGCTGTTTTTGTGTACCGGAAACTCCGCCCGCAGTGTTTTTGCCGAGTCCATACTGAACAAACTGGGCAGCGGAAACTTCAAGGCGTTCAGCGCGGGCAGCGAGCCACGCGGCGAAATTCACCCCATCACCTTGAGCTGCCTGGAGAAATCCCGTTTCCCGACCGATAATCTGCGCAGTAAAAGCTGGGATGAATTCGCCCAAGACTCAGCGCCCCATATGCATTTTGTGATTACGGTGTGCGATCAAGCCGCTGGCGAAGTTTGCCCGGTATGGCCCGGCCAGCCGATGACAGCACACTGGGGCTTTGAAGATCCGGTCAAAGCAACCGGCAGCGAGGAAGACATCCGGCGCGCGTTTCAGAAAGCGATGTACCAGATTTCAAATCGCATTGCGATTTTTCTGAGCCTCCCCATGGATAAGCTCGATCGTCTCGCTTTGCAAAAACAGGTTCGGGATATCGGCTTGACCCAACCATCGGCTGAGAAGCCTGAATTTCTGGAAGGATAAATCGCATGGATGCCTCCGCAGCCGTCAAGGCGCTCGCGGCGCTTGCTCAGGAATCACGCCTGGCAATTTTCCGTACACTCGTACAGGTCGGGCCAGCCGGTCTGCCGGCTGGACAGCTAGCCGATCAGCTGGGCATTGCGCCCTCCTCACTGAGCTTCCACACCAAAGAACTGGTACACGCGGGCCTGGTCAGTTCGCGCCATGAGGGACGGTTTGTTATTTATTCAGCGCAGATCGACGGCATGAACCAATTGCTGTCATATCTGACAGAAAACTGCTGCGGCGGCAATCCCTGCACACCGCTCAGTCAGGTCGTGTGCACCCCCCAGCAGGCCTGACGGTAGCGACTTATGAATGTGTTTGAACGCTATCTGAGTCTGTGGGTCTTTTTGTGCATCATCGTCGGCGTTGTACTCGGACAGATCATGCCGAGCGTGTTCCAGTTCATCGGCCATCTGGACGTGGCTCAGGTCAATCTGCCGGTGGGCTTGCTGATTTGGGTCATGATCATCCCCATGCTGCTCAAGGTGGATTTCGGCGCGCTGCATCAGGTGCGTGAGCATGTGCGCGGCATCGGTGTAACGCTGTTCATCAACTGGCTGGTCAAACCATTTTCGATGGCATTACTGGGCTGGATTTTCATTCGCCATCTGTTTGCACCTTTGTTACCCGCCGATCAGATTGACAGCTACATCGCCGGCCTCATTCTGCTGGCTGCAGCGCCATGCACGGCGATGGTATTCGTCTGGAGCCGTCTGTCGAATGGTGATCCACTCTTTACGCTCTCGCAGGTGGCGCTGAACGATACCATCATGGTGTTCGCCTTTGCACCATTGGTCGGATTACTGCTCGGCCTGTCCGCCATCATCGTCCCTTGGGATACACTGGTTATTTCAGTGGTGCTGTATATCGTCATACCCGTCATTCTTGCCCAGTTATGGCGACGTTATTTACTGCGACACGGACAGGAAGCGTTCGATGCTGGCGTTGACAAAACAGGTTCTTGGTCAATGGCTGCATTGCTGCTGACACTGGTGCTGCTGTTTGCCTTTCAGGGACAGGCGATCATCAACCAGCCGCTGGTGATCGCGCTGCTGGCTGTACCGATTTTGATTCAAGTGTTTTTCAATTCTGCACTGGCCTACTGGCTCAATCGCAAGCTGGGCGAATCCCACAAAGTGGCCTGCCCCTCCGCACTGATTGGCGCTTCCAACTTCTTTGAGTTGGCGGTGGCCGCAGCGATCAGCCTGTTCGGCTTCGAGTCGGGCGCTGCACTAGCGACCGTGGTGGGTGTGTTGATCGAAGTACCCGTCATGCTGCTGGTGGTACGCCTGGTGAACAACAGTCGCGACTGGTACGAGCAGGGTGCAGCGCAGGCAAATACACCTGAGGCATGAGCACAGCGCACGCACCTTAGTCAGCGCTGATTCTTGCCTTTGCGGGGAACTGGAGTGTGAAGGTACTGCCCTTACCCTCTTCGGACTCAATTCGAAGCTGTGCATGATGACGCACCAGCACATGTTTGACGATGGCCAGACCCAGACCCGTGCCCTGAGTCTCGCGCGACCTGCCTTTATCGACACGATAAAAGCGTTCCGTCAGTCGTGCGATATGCTCTGGCTGAATACCCATGCCCGTATCGCTCACTGAACAGAACGGGCCTTGCGAGTTCTCTTGCCAGCGGATCGTGATGTCACCCCCGGCCGGGCTGTAGCGCACGGCATTCGATACCAGATTACCGATCGCACTGCGCAGCTCGTCATGACTGCCTTTCATGCGAGGGCCGTTGAACTCGAGCGTGACGTTGTGTTTGCCCGCCGATAAAGCCTCGCCCTCGGCACGCACCTGCTCCAACAGGCTATGCATATCCAGATCTTCGTCACGCACCGGATAATCCAGCGATTCCAGTCGGGTGAGTATCAACATGTCATCCACGAGATTTTGCATGCGCTGACCCTGATCCACCATCAACCGCAAATGGCGAGCGCGAATCTCCGGATCCAGATCCGGTTGGCTTTGCGCGATTTCAAGAAAGCCGTTAATAACCGTCAGGGGCGTACGCAGTTCATGCGATGCGTTCGCGATGAAATCACGTCGCATTTGCTCTATCTTGACCAGGTCCGTCACATCGTGAGTGACCAGAATCTGCCGCCGATTTTCAAAGGGAATCAGACGGAGAATGAGCTTTCGCTCTCCCAGATTCAGCGTCAAAGGTTCTTCGTAACGACCGAGAATGATGTAATCGATGAACTCCGGGCTGCGCACAAGGTTGGTGACACGCATGCCCTTGTCCCTCGCCATACTCAGGCCAAGATGCTGTTCGGCGACCGGGTTGCACCATTCCAGAAAGAGCACGTCGTCCATGATGACGACGCCATCGGGCAGCTGACTCATCGCCAGTCGGAAGCGAGACAGCCACTCAGCCAGCTCATTGCGACTGCGCTCGTCATCACGACGCAAGCGGTAGAGTTTGGCGAAAATTTCGGTCCAGGAGCCCCAGCCGTCACCCAGCCGCACCTCCTCGGGCTTATCGAGCCAGAGCGACAACTGGTACATATGCCGCAACTGGATGATGACCAGGAAAGTCAGCACGCCAAAGGAAATAGCCAGACCCGTGGTCAGATTCCACACATACCATCCGGCGAATCCGGCACACCAAACCAGTAGGAACCGGACAAACACCGGGACCCAGACCAGCG
>JBILCO010000265.1:0-3313 GCA_044353075.1 Burkholderiaceae bacterium | reverse complement strand
GCTCCAAGCTGATCAAGATGGAATTTACCGGCGAAGCCAAAGCCGGTCGTTCAGTGCGTACGGTGGATGTGCCGATCGAACTGCGCAATCGCTATTCGCTGACCGATACGGAAATTGCCGAGCTGGCGCGTTACGCGGTCACGATCGAGAAGCACTATCAGCGTCCGATGGATATTGAATGGGGCAAGGATGGTCGTGACGGCAAGCTCTACATTCTGCAGGCGCGTCCCGAAACGGTGAAGTCACAAGAGAAGCACGGTGATGTGCAGCAGCGCTTCAAACTGAAAGGCACCGGCAGTGTGCTGGCCTCAGGCCGTGCGATCGGCCAGAAAATTGGGGCTGGTCCGGTCCGCGTGATTAAAGATCCCGAACAGATGGAGCGCGTGCAGCCCGGCGATGTGCTGGTGGCTGACATGACCGATCCCAACTGGGAGCCGGTGATGAAGCGGGCAGCAGCGATCGTCACCAACCGCGGTGGTCGTACCTGCCACGCCGCGATCATTGCGCGTGAGTTGGGTGTGCCTGCGGTGGTGGGCTGCGGCGACGCAACGGATGTGCTCAAGGATGGCACGCTGGTGACGGTGTCCTGTGCTGAAGGCGATGAGGGCCGCATCTATGACGGGCTGCTGGAAACCGAAATCAGCGAGGTGGCGCGCGGCGAGCTGCCTAAGCTGCCGCTGAAGATCATGATGAACGTCGGTAATCCTCAGCTGGCCTTTGATTTTCAGTCCACCCCGAACGATGGTGTGGGTCTGGCACGTCTGGAATTCATCATCAACAACAATATCGGCGTTCACCCGAAGGCCATTCTCGACTACCCGAATGTCGATCCTGATCTGAAAAAGGCGGTCGAATCTGTCGCACGGGGTCATGCATCGCCCAAGGCTTTTTATGTAGACAAGCTGGCCGAAGGCATTGCGACGATTGCTGCCGCTTTCTGGCCGCGCCCGGTGATCGTGCGGCTGTCTGATTTCAAGTCGAACGAGTACAAAAAGCTGATCGGTGGCTCGCGCTACGAGCCGGACGAAGAAAATCCGATGCTCGGATTCCGCGGTGCTGCACGCTATCTGGCGGCGGATTTTGCGGAAGCCTTCGAAATGGAATGCATCGCGATGAAACGGGTGCGTGAAGACATGGGTCTGACCAATGTCGAGATCATGGTGCCGTTTGTGCGCACGCTGGGCCAGGCGGAGAAAGTGGTGAACCTGCTGGCGAAATACGGACTCAAGCGTGGGGAGAACGGCCTGCGTCTGATCATGATGTGCGAGGTGCCATCCAACGCTATCCTGGCTGAAGAGTTTCTGGAGTTTTTTGACGGCTTCTCCATCGGCTCCAACGACTTGACTCAGTTGACCCTGGGACTAGACCGGGATTCCGGCATGGAATTGCTGGCGGCAGATTTCGATGAGCGCGACCCGGCCGTCCGGGTGCTGCTGTCCAAGGCCATCAAGACCTGCCTGGCCAAGGGCAAGTACATCGGCATCTGCGGGCAGGGCCCGTCGGATCATCAGGACTTTGCGGAGTGGCTGATGAAGGAAGGGATCAGCTCGATCTCGCTGAACCCGGATTCCGTGATCGCTACCTGGCAGGCGCTGGCAGGAAAAGTCTAAAAATCTTGAATTCAGGTGTTGACACAGGGAAATTTTTCGCTACACTCAGTATCCTGAATTCGAAATAACAAGCAACAACAGGCAGTACCGCAGTATTGGGCCCTCGACGCTGAAAAGCGCGGGGGTTTTGTTTTTTCAGCGGCGATTTTGTTTCATCACCTTGGCAATCTCGCGCTGCGCATCACGTGAACGCTCGGTATCCCGTTTGTCATGCTGCTTCTTGCCCTTGGCGAGACCAATCTCGCATTTGATGCGCCCGCGCTGGTAATGCAGATTGAGAGGAACCAGCGTGTAGCCTGCACGTTCTACTTTGCCAATCAGCTTTTTGATTTCCTCAGCTTTCAACAAGAGCTTCCGGGTCCGGACCGGATCCGGGCTGACGTGGGTAGAGGCAGTGGGCAGGGCGCTGATGTGCGCGCCGAACAGGTAGACCTCGCCCTTGCGGACGATGACATAGGCTTCCTTGAGCTGTACTCGTCCAGCCCGGATTGATTTGACCTCCCAGCCTTCCAGCACCATGCCCGCCTCGAAGCGTTCCTCGATGAAATAATCGTGGAAGGCTTTTTTGTTGTCGACGATGCTCATGAGGTGGGAATAGTGGGCGGGAGAGGGCCAGCGGCGCCCGGGTTAGAATTCAAGCCTCGCATTTTATCAAATGGCATCATGGCCGTTGTTCATAAATCCGTATTGCTCGCTTACAGCGCCGAACAGATGTTCGCCCTGGTGGACCGGGTCGAGGATTACCCGGCGTTTCTGCCTTGGTGCGGCGGGGTCGAGATCCGGGAAAGAGCGCCTGACCGGCTGGTGGCGGCCATCCAGATCAATTACCACGGTATCCGCCAGAGCTTCACCACGGAGAATACCCATACACCGCCCACGAGCATGCAAATGACACTGGTTGAGGGGCCCTTCAGCCATCTGGACGGTCAATGGCATTTCAAGCCTCTGCGCGAGGACGCCTGCAAGATCGAGTTCGATCTGCATTACGAATTTTCCAGCAAGATGCTCGAAAAGCTCATCGGCCCCGTGTTCTCCAAAATAGCCGATAGCTTTGTCGAGTCCTTCTGCAAACGGGCCGAGGCAGTGTATGGATGAGATGACTGACCCGCGCACGCACAAGATCACCGTCTGCTATCCCCGTCCCGACGACATCTTCCTGGTGACGCTGGAGGTCGGGCAGGGCGCGACCATTGCCGAAGTGATCGCGGCAAGTGGGGTACTGACGCGCTTTCCTGACATTGATCTGGCCCGAAACAAGGTCGGTGTGTTCGGCAAGCTGAAGCCAGCCGACACCGTTGTTCGCGATGGCGACCGGATTGAGATCTACCGGCCGCTGCAGGCAGACCCCATGGAATCCCGGCGCCGCCGTGCCCGGCACAAGGCAGCCGCCGGAGGGGAAAGAGGGTGATTTCTGTATAATTCGGTTTTGCGCCTACAGGAATCACCATGCGTCTACTCCAAAAAGCACTCACCTTCGATGATGTGCTGCTTGTGCCGGCCTATTCCGCCATCCTGCCCAAAGACACCTCGCTGCACACCCGCCTGACCCGCAAGATCTCTCTGTCCATACCGCTGGTCTCCGCGGCGATGGATACCGTCACCGAATCACGTCTTGCCATCGCTATCGCCCAGGAAGGCGGCATCGGCATTATTCATAAAAACCTCAGCTCTCGCGAGCAGGCGCGTGAAGTCTCCAAAGTCAA
>JBILCO010000298.1:0-2940 GCA_044353075.1 Burkholderiaceae bacterium | reverse complement strand
GTCGAAGAGCCATTGCTGGGCGCGTATCGGAAGGCTGGAATCGAGCAAACCACCGACACAAATGATCACGATGGCGGAATGCGCAAAAATGTAACCCAGCTTGTTGGCAGCGCCTTGCTTGGCGGTCAAGAGGGTAGCGCCTTCTTTCTGCACCAGCTTGACCTTGTAGCCATCGGACTCAACCATGCGCGCGGTATGTACGGCGAGCTGGTCACCGGTTTGTGCCGCAGTCCATTCCACATGATGATGAAAGTTTCGCAGCGACTGCTCGCGCACGCTTTCGCGCCAACTTTTCATGTCCTTGATCATTTTCGGCGCATTCCGAGTGATGCACAGCGAAGTGGACAGCACCAGAAACGCCATGATCAGCAAGAACCACCAGGCTGAATAGACAGAATAAACAGAAAAATTCTCGAAAATCTCGAACCAGAACGTACCGAACTGATTTACATAATTCGTGGCCGGTTCGTTTTGCGTCACCACGGTACCCACGATGGACGCAATCGAGATTACCGTCAGCAAGCTGATCGCAAAACGCATCGAAGACAACAGCTCGACGGCATTGGATAGCCAGCGGCTGCGTGTCTGCAGAATGATTCCTTCGGTACTCGTCGTCATGAATGGGCGCGCTTTGTCTCGGGGTTTACGAACTGCCAGGCCAAGCGTTCGAATATCGCATCATTTTATGCCGATAGCGCCGACTTGCCGACCATATCCGGTGCACTTGTAGGTGTTTACGGTGGCGGTGTGGCCTTGGCTGGCCTAAAAACAAAAGGGGCGACTTTTCAGCCGCCCCTTTGTATTGCACAACAGCCTGAATGCCAGTGCTGTGCTTATTTCAGGCCAGCGATGTAGTCAGCAACGGCTTGCATCTCTTCGTCAGAAAGCCGCTTGCTGATGGCTGTCATTTGGGCGCTGTTGGCACGCGACCCGGTGCGGAAGTTCGTCAGCTGCGCCACCGTGTAGTCCTGATGCTGACCAGCGACGCGGGCATATTGAGCCGGAATGCCTGCACCATTGGGACTGTGGCAGCCAGCACAGGCGGGGACGTTTTTCTCGGCGATACCGGCGCGGTAGATCCGCTTGCCAAGGTCAATCGTGTTCTTATTGCGCGCGGCGCCGGGCGCCGGCTTCTGCTGATCGAGATAAGCGGCGATATTGCGAATGTCATTGCCGTCCAGTGCCTTGGAAATACCCGTCATGATGGCGTTGTTGCGTGCAGGACCCTGAAAATCGTATAGCTGCTTTTTCAGATAAGCCTCGTGCTGACCTGCGAGTTTGGGATTTTGCGCGATCGTGGAATTGCCGGCGGCGCCGTGGCAGGCAACGCAGGCCAGGACGCCGCGCGATGCGTCACCATTGGTATAGAGCGTGGCACCCTTGGCTGGATCTGCAGCTTCAGCAGGTTTTGCGTCATTGGCATGCGCCACAGACGCAAAGGCCAGGACGATAAGAGACACGAATTTCACGAGCGAGTGTGTGGCAGATTTCATTCAATTACCCGGGGCTTTGGATTGATTTTCTGTGAGCTTCTGTCGAGACTGGGGCGGCGGCAGGATACGCACGGAGCGCACCACTTTCGACGGGTCAGACGCTGATTTCGAAGCTTGCGATTGTACTACAATGGCGCTCTCTTCTTCGCACGCGCCTCCCCTGCCCACCGCCTCATGTCCCTTCTCTGGCAAGCCCGTTTTTTCACCACGGTTAATCGTCTTTCGGATTTGCCAAAATATAAAGTCCCCGAGATCGCGTTTGCGGGCCGCTCGAACGCGGGTAAATCGACAGCCATCAACGTCTTGTGCAACCAGAAAAAACTCGCGTTTGCGTCCCGTACGCCCGGACGAACCCAGCACATTAACTTTTTCTCGCTGGGCGGCGCCCATGTGGGCCAGCACCGCAAGGATGCCACCCGGGTCGACGAGATTCGCGCTTTTCTGGTCGATCTTCCGGGCTATGGCTACGCGGAGGTATCAGGATCGGCCAAAGATCACTGGCAACAGTTGCTTGGCCGCTATGTTCAGGAGCGTGAACAGCTGGCAGCACTGGTCCTGATCATGGATGCAAGACGCCCTTTTACTGAGCTCGATACCGAGATGCTGGAATGGTTCGCCGCCACCGGCAAGCCGATTCATTGCATTTTAAGCAAGGCCGACAAGCTTAATCGCAGCGAAGCCGCCGATGCGCTACGTCTTGGACATTCCGTGCTGTCAAGCTATGTTGACGAACAAGGGCGTCCTCTGCCATTCTCCGTTCAATTGTTTTCCGCATTAAAACGTACCGGGTTGGAAGAGGCCGATGCCAAGATCCTCGATCTGATCGGGATGGGCAGCGATGATGCACCGCCCGCCTGATGTAAAAAAACCCTGGAGAAAGGGGATTGTCTCCAGGGCCTAACGCTGTACCACTTTGAAGCAGCACAGCCCCGCTCAGGGAGGAGAAGCGGGAGGTGAACGAATCACCCAACAATCTGAGACCTGCGGACGCCGAAAGTTTCAAGGCGCCGGCACGCAAATGACGACCCTGAGCCGTAAAAAACAGCAACTCTTTTTCTATTCATGATCATGTCCGAGCATCCATCTGCCCAGTTTCCATCCATTCGCATGCGTCGCATGCGCAAAGACGCATTTTCACGTGCGCTGATGCGAGAAAACACCCTGACTGCTGCCGATCTGATTTATCCGGTCTTTATTCTGGATGGACAAAACCGTCGCGAAGCGGTGCCCTCGATGCCGGGCGTAGAAAGACTGTCACTTGATTTGCTGATGCCTGTAGCAGAAGAATGTGTTGCGCTGGGCATCCCGGTCATTGCACTCTTTCCCGTGATCGACTCAACACTGAAGAGACCCGATGGCATTGAAGCCACCAACCCCAACGGTCTGGTGCCCCGGGCCGTCAGAGAAATCAAACAGCGCTTCCCTGAACTGGGCGTGCTCACCGATG
>JBILCO010000098.1:0-7100 GCA_044353075.1 Burkholderiaceae bacterium | reverse complement strand
ACAGGATGGTGTTCTGGATGAGGAAGGTTATGTACTCAACGATGAAACATCATCGATCCTCATCCGTCAGGCCCTGGTACAGGCCGAAGCCGGTGTGGATATCGTTGCGCCGTCCGACATGATGGATGGCCGTATCGGCGCGATACGGCATGCGCTGGAAAATGCAAGACACATCCACACACGCATCATGGCCTACTCTGCCAAATACGCGTCTGCTTTCTATGGTCCGTTCCGGGATGCCGTCGGCTCTGCCGCCAACTTGGGCAAAGGCAGTAAGGCAACGTATCAGATGGACCCGGCAAATTCCGATGAGGCCTTGCGCGAAGTCGCGCTGGATCTTGCCGAGGGTGCCGATATGGTGATGGTCAAACCCGGCATGCCTTATCTGGATATCGTGCGTCGCGTCAAAGATGAATTCAAAGTCCCGACCTTTGCGTATCAGGTCAGCGGCGAATACGCGATGATCAAAGCAGCCGCACAAAATGGCTGGATCGATCACGACAAGAGCATGATGGAAGCCATGTTGTCGTTTAAGCGGGCAGGGGCGGATGGGGTGCTCACTTATTTCGCCAGAGAAATCGCACGCAAACTCTGACCCTCGCTTCAGGCTTCCAAGGGCTGTTGACTGACAGCCCTTTTCACTGCCACCTCTGGTGCACCATGCATTCCAACGCTCACCCTCTCTCGTCCAGCCGCGAACTGCCTCAGATGTCCGGCGAAATACAAGCGGCCTGACCGCTGCCTTGCGATGGCGATGGATACGCCATCAAATTTGATGGCGCATTAGCATTTATTCGTGTCAGAAATTGTTTCGCTCTAGGGGCTGTCCAGCTGTTGCAAGGATTGCAGAAATTTTTCAGCCGACTGAAAACCGATCACGCGAGGGTTGCGCAGCACCTCGCCTTTGCGGTTGAAAAAAATAATGCCCGGCGGACCGAAAAGTGCAAATCGTTTCAACAGTGCTTTATCGTCCGCGTTATTCGCGGTAACGTCGACCTGAAGCAAAACGATATCTTGCATCTTCGCCCTGACAGCAGGATCAGTGAACGTGAGTTTTTCCATCTCCAGACAAGCGACACACCAATCGGCATAGAAGTCCAGCATGACCGGACGTCCCCGGGCAGCTGCAATTGCCTGATCCAGCGCCGTCACGGAATAAATGCGAGTGAACGCAGTTTTCTCATGTACCTTGCCCGACAGATGCGCAACTGGCGCCCACGCGTCACGACCGCCGGTAGCAAGACCCGCGAGCTGCACGCCACCGAGCAAAAGAAAAATGATGCCTGTGGCACGACCACGCCATCCCAGCTGACGCGAAACGAACAAAAAGACGCCATACGAAACAGCCAGCAAGCCCCAGCCCAGCATCAGCGCCCACCCCGGCAGCAATGAACTGACCATCCACAGAGCCAGTGCGAGCATCAGTACGCCGAAGAAGGGTTTGACCGCCTGCATCCAGTGACCGGCCCGGGGCAAGAGCGTACCCGCTGACAAGCCCACCAGCAGAAGCGGCACACTCATGCCCAGTGCCATGACGAATAGTGCACTCCCTCCAATGACGACATCTTTGGTCTGGCTGATATAGACCAGCACACCGGCAAGTGGCGCGGCAACACAGGGGCCGACGATCAATGCAGACAGCATACCCATGACAAAGACGCCGGCTAGTTTGCCCGCGCGCTGGCGCTCTGACCAGCGGGTGAGCATCATTTGAACTGACGGCGGCATTTGCAACTGATAGATGTCGAACATGGACAGGGATAACAAGGCCATGAAAATCGCAAAGGTGATGAGGAGTGGCGGGCTCTGCAGATTCGCCGACAACCCTTCGCCAATCAGACCCGCCGCAACGCCCAGCGCGGTGTATATCAGCGCCATGCCCATCGTGTAGGCGAGTGCAAGGATGAATCCGCGGCCACGGCTTGTATGCTGGCCTTCGCCGACAATGATGAACGACAGTATTGGCACCATCGGCAGCACGCACGGGGTAAACGACAAGCCCAAACCCAGCAGCAAAAACAGCGGCAATATCAGCAGTAGATTGCCACTGGCGAGTGATGCTTCGATACGCCCCATGTCGGTCTCGAGCTCCGCACCAGCGACAGACTGCATTTCGTCGGCAGACAATCCCGCAACGGAGGTCGGCGAGAGTTTGACGACAGACTCGGTCGGTGGATAGCACAGGCCTTTATCAGCGCAACCCTGACTGCTCACGGTCAGTGTAAATGGCGCATCGGCGGTCACAGGCAGGCGGATCACGACTTCGTGCCGGTAGACCTCGACGTCTTTCTCGAAGGTCTCGTCAAATTTGATTTTTCCCGGCGGAATGACTGGCGTTCCCAGCCGCGCACCGTCAGCTTTGAAGGCAAAACGTTCGCGATACAAATAGTACTGATCGGCGATTTTGAAACGTATCTCGACGTTTGAGGCATCAGCCATCCTTGCACTGAAACGAAACGCCTGCTCGGGCGGAAGGAACTGATCTTCAGCCGCTGCGGAGCCGAACCACAGCACGGCCAACAGGGCAAACAGACGAATGAAAGTTCGAATGAAAAACTCAGGCATGATGTTCAGGTGTGGTTTCGGTAATAACCCACTGCAGATACGAAGGCAGACCTGTTGTCACAGGCAATGCAATTACCTCTGGTAATTCATAGGGATGAGCGGCACGGATGGCTGCTTCCAGCGCAGCATAATGGCGCTGCGTGGTTTTAATTAGCAGTGTCACTTCGGTAGTCCGCTCAACCTTGCCCTGCCAGCGATAGACCGACTGCACTGCGGGCAGCAGATTGACGCAGGCGGCCAGACGAGCTTCGACCAACGTACTGGCGATGTCTTCGGCGGCCTGCGCGTTCGGCAGATTGGTCATGACGATCAGTATCTGCTCCATGCTTTAGATCCCGATTTTATTTGAGTAAGCGACGACGTGTAAGTACGGTGGCCAAATAGAACCCGGCGATGCAGTAAGCGAGCAGTAACAGGAGCGACTGCGGTACCTGGTCCGGTATCTGGCCGAGCAGTAATGGTCGCACAAGATGAACTGCAGCGCTCAGCGGCAGGTAAGCTGCCGCCGTCTGTAACCACCCGGGAAGCTGTGTGACAGGATAGTAGACCCCGGAGAGAAAAATCATCGGTGTCAGGATCAGGGTGAAGTAATAGGTAAAAAAATCATAGCTTTTGGCCAGGGCATTAATCGCGAGCGCCAATGACGCAAACGTCACTCCGATCAGAAAGAGCAGCGGCGGCACCAGCAAGGTACCAGGATGCCAGCCGATGCCTAGAGCGAGCAGGACCATCAGAATCGCCAGACCCGAAATCAGCGATTTGCTGGCAGCCCAGAGCATCTCAGCAAGAACGATATCATCCAGATCAAGCGGCGTATTGAGCAGGGCATCCCAGGTTTTCTGCACATGCATACGGGAAAATGCGGAATACAATGCCTCGAAAGTGGTGGCCATCATGACGGACATGCAGATTGCGCCGCTGGCGAGGAACTCGATGTAGGGCACACCGTCAATCGTCTGCAGCAGGCTGCCCAACCCATAGCCAAAGGCCACCAGCGTGATGAGTGGCTCGGCAATATTCCCAACTACGCTGGTGAACGCAAGCTTGCGCCACACAAGAAAATTACGCTGCCAGACGGGGATAAATCGCAAGCTGAATTTCGGTACCTGGTAGTTCATGGATGCCATGATCGATGCCTCAGTCGCGCATGTCGCGGCCAGTTAATTTGAGGAAGAGGTCTTCCAGATTTGCTCGTCGATGAAGATACCTCACCCCTTCCGTTTGGGTCAGATTTTCCAGCAGTAAATCAGGATGGTTGGTGTAGCAGAACGCTGTCTCACCGCTGAATTCAATTCGGTCAGCAAGATGCGATGCATCACGCGCCCACTGGGTCGCGTTGTCACCGTAGACCTCGACCACCTGAGATTCGATGTGTTCAGCAATCAAGGCACGGGGTGACCCCTCGGCGATCAGGCGGCCATGATCGATAACAGCAAGGCGATCACACAATCGCTCCGCCTCTTCCATGAAGTGCGTGGTCAACAGGAGCGATTTGCCTTCGGCAAGCAGGGCTTTCAGTCGCTCCCAGATCAGATGGCGGGCCTGCGGGTCCAGTCCGGTGGTCGGCTCATCCATGAAAATAAGGTCCGGATCATTGACGAGTGCGCGAGCCAGCGTCAGTCGTCGCTTCATCCCGCCGGATAGTTCGCGGATTTGCGCATGGCGTTTGGCAGCGAGATTGGAAAAATCCAATAGCCAATCGATGCGCAGTTTGACCTGCGCACGGCTCATGCCGAAGTAGCGCCCATAGACGTAAATGTTTTCTTCAACAGTAAAATCCGGATCAAGACTGTCGACTTGCGGCACCACACCAATGCGCAAGCGGGCGCGACGGGCATCGACAGGCACGTCGTGTCCGGCCAGCCTGATACTGCCGCGGTCAGGCATCGTCAATCCGAGGCAAAGTCGCAGGGTTGTGGTCTTTCCTGCACCATTCGGTCCGAGCAGTCCGAAACACTGACCCGGCTCGACTGAAAAAGAAACGCCATCCACGACCGTCTGCCGGGCATCGCCTTCACCATAGGACTTGTAAAGCTCTTTGACAGTCAGAATGCTCATGGAGGTATCGACACGGATTTTTACGGGCACATTTGTTTCTGGCGCGTTGTTTGGACAGTGATTTTTCGACAGTAATGCGAACCACATTCAAAAAACAAAAGCCAGGCTATCCCTGGCTTTTGTAGATTGAATCACGCGCGTCTTATTCGCCGCTGCTGTCCTCAACGGCAGTCGTGTTTTCAGGGCGATCAACCAGTTCGACAAAAGCCATCGGCGCATTATCACCCTGACGAAAACCCATCTTCAGAATGCGCAAGTAGCCGCCGTTACGGGTCGCATAACGCGGGCCGAGCTCAGCGAACAGCTTGACGACCATTTCACGGTCACGCAAACGATTAAACGCGAGGCGTTTGTTTGCCAGGGTGTCGGTCTTACCCAGCGTCAGAATTGGCTCGATCACGCGGCGCAGTTCTTTTGCTTTCGGCAGAGTGGTCTTGATTGCCTCGTGGCGCAGCAGTGATACCGTCATATTGCGCAACATAGCGAGACGGTGGGAAGACGTGCGATTCAGCTTACGAAGTCCGTGACGATGACGCATGATATTTCCTTTTCAGTTTTTTTAATTCCAGCTCTTCTATCGCCGACCCTGAGGCCGGCGCGGGCCGGTGGTGTTGAACAAATTACTTATCGAGGCCGAGCGGCGGCCAGTTTTCCAGCTTCATACCCAGTGTCAGTCCGCGTGAGGCAAGAACTTCCTTGATCTCATTGAGCGATTTGCGACCCAGATTCGGTGTCTTCAGCAACTCATTCTCACTACGCTGGATCAGATCACCGATGTAATAAATATTCTCGGCCTTGAGGCAATTGGCCGAACGCACGGTGAGTTCCAGATCGTCGACCGGACGCAACAGGATAGGATCGACCGTTGGTGCGCGAGATGGCGCCTCGGCCGCCGCCTCCGTACCTTCCAGTGCGGCAAAGACATTGAGCTGATCGACCAGAACACGCGCTGACTGACGAATCGCTTCCTCCGGTGTGATCACGCCGTTGGTCTCGATATTAATCACCAGCTTGTCGAGATCGGTGCGCTGCTCCACACGGGCGGATTCGACAGCGTAAGACACGCGGCGAACCGGGGAGAACGATGCATCAAGGATGATGCGGCCGATGGTCTTGTTCGCATCTTCTGCAAGACGACGCACATTGCCAGGGACATAGCCACGACCTTTTTCAACTTTCACCTGCATGTCGAGTTTGCCGCCAGGTGTCAGGTGGGCAATCACATGATCCGGATTGATCAGCTCAACGTCATGGGGCAAGTCGATATCGGAGGCAAGGACGGCGCCTTCACCTTCCTTTTTCAGGGTCAGCGTGACGTCATCACGATTGTGCAGCTTGAAGACCACGCCTTTTAGGTTTAGCAGGATGTCAACAACGTCTTCCTGCACACCATCGAGAGAAGAATACTCATGAACCACACCGGCAATCGTGACTTCTGTCGGTGCATAACCCACCATCGACGACAGCAGCACGCGGCGCAGCGCATTACCCAGCGTGTGGCCGTAGCCGCGCTCGAAGGGCTCCATGACCACTTTTGCATGGCCTGCGCCCAGTGGCTCGACTTCGATAATGCGAGGTTTTAAGAGATTGTTTTGCATGAATGTCCTTTCAATACCCTCGGCTCATTACACCGATAAGGCTGATGGCATATCGAAAGGCATGGGCCGGGTGACGGCCCATGCCGGGAAAATTAACGTGAATACAGTTCGACGATCAGAGATTCGTTGACTTCCTGATTGAAGTCAGAGCGGTCAGGCCACGACTTCAGCGAGCCTTCCATTTTTTTCGCATCCACCGATACCCACAGAGGAAAACCGGATTGTTCGGCCAGCGAGAGGGCCTCAGCGATACGAACCTGCTTTTTGGCTTTCTCACGAATAGCCACCATGTCACCCACCTTCACCTGATACGAAGCGATGTTGACGACATTACCATTGACCGTGATCGCTTTGTGCGACACAAGCTGACGACCTTCAGCACGAGTGGACGCGAAGCCCATACGATAAACGACGTTGTCGAGGCGAGCTTCGAGCAGTTTCAGCAGTGTTTCGCCGGTGTTGCCTTTGCGACGATCGGCTTCTGCGAAGTAGCGACGGAACTGACGCTCCAGAACACCATACATGCGCTTGACCTTCTGCTTTTCACGCAACTGGTTGCCGTAGTCTGATGTACGAGCGCCGGAGGTACGGCCATGTTGGCCTGGCTTGGAGTCGAGTTTGCACTTGGAATCCAACGAGCGACGTGCGCTCTTGAGGAACAGATCAGTGCCTTCACGGCGGGAGAGCTTTGCTTTGGGTCCGATATAACGTGCCACGATTTTTCCTTATCGTTTAACGCCCCGAGCAGAAATAATTTTCCACCAGGCGCAAGTCCGGTCTGCGTGCTACCGAACAGTGGTCTTGAGAACAAAACCCGCCAGTGACGGCGGGCTACCTTCGAGTACTGCCAGAACAACAATCAGATACGGCGACGCTTTG
>JBILCO010000264.1:0-3354 GCA_044353075.1 Burkholderiaceae bacterium | reverse complement strand
AACCGGTCGACAACACCATGGAGAATATCGCCATGGTTCTGGGCGGTAGCGCTTTGCTGGTTGGCTCCTGGGTAGGCAATATTGTTCATGCGAATCATCAGGCGACGTAACGCGAAGCCACAATCATTGCATAACAGCTGACCTGCCGATCATGGTGCGCGGCGACTGCCGCGCACGCTACCCCACTGTTTATCACACTCACTTACCTTCGCACTATGCACCCTTTGCTCATCAACGCATTGCGCTCGCCCTGCCATCACGCTGACCAGCACATTCAGCATCTACTCGACGAGGCCCGCAAGATACTCGAAGAAGCGCCAGCATCAGCAGAACGATTTGCTGCCGAACTTATCGCAGGAAAGACACTGGCCGATTGTCTCAGTATAGAGAACCAGACACTGGAAGATAGCTATCAGGGCGCTTGCAAGCTCGTCGATCAGGCCATGTTTCAGGAAGCGCTGATACTCGCCGGCTTTGTTATGGCTGTCGGTCCGAAAAATGCAAAAGTCGCCTTCAAGCTCGCCTCCTGCATGCAGCATTTGCAAGATCATGAAAGCGCTGCTGAGTATTACAAGCTGGCGTTACAAGTCGATAACCATCATATCGGCGCTGCCTATCGTCTGGGCGAATGCTTGCAACAACTCGGCAATGATGAAGAGGCCAATCATCTGTTCGAATGGACCATTGAACTGGCACGCGGAAATGTGGCGCACCGAAAAATTCAAGCGGCTGCCGAATCTCAGCTCAGGAAGCCGCTTCTTTTGCCTTGAGCAGATAGCCCACGCGCGGAAAATGCACATGGACCAACCCGGCGCGCGGATCCTCTCTGCGCAAGGTATATCGCGTACGACTCGCCGCTACCAATAGCCCCTCGGTGGTCTCCACACCAAACGCCTCAGCAACAATCATGGCGGGCTGGCCCAGGGCAATGCCGTGGTGATCCTGATGAATTTCCTGCGGCAGCGCTTCTGGCGTGGTGCTATGCGCAATCTGCAGCGCCTCATCAGCCGTCATCGCTGACGAATTGCCCTGCCCTATCGCTGCCATGCGGTCCATCCAGGACAAGACGCCCGGAACCGATTCCAAAACTCCAGCAAGCACAGGCACCTGATGCCGGGTGAACCACAGCGGGTGATACACCGAAAAGTCCGCAATACACGGCTGATCGCCAAGCAAAAAGGGCTGATCCTCAAGCATGCTGGCAATGCGTCGCAAATAACTCTTGTAAGCCGCCGTCGCATCCGCTGCCGGCATACGCGGCGCATTGTTACGCATGGCGGCACGATCTGCACCGAAGGCTTTCAATTGCTCGGCCTCGGGAAAAAGTGACGTCGCACCAGCGGGTTGAAAGTTGTAAGCCATGGCCGTCTGAAACAGCGTCGTGTCGGCCCACTGCGCGAGTACGCGCGCCAGACCTTTGTGCGCGGGCGGGAACAGCGCAGGTTCAGGCGCCAGGTGTTCCAGCACATCGGCCATGAGCGCCGTATCGCAGTAAATATCGGCGCCGATCTGCAGCACCGGGGTGCGGCGATAACCGCCGGTCAAAGCCACCAGATCCGGCTTGGGCATGAGCATCGGTATTTGCACCGAGCGCCAGGACAAGCCCTTCAGACCCAGCATCAGACGGATTTTTTCAGCAAAGGGCGAAAGCGGGTAGTGGTGCAGGATCAGGTCAGCCATGGTCGGAGTCTCGTTAAAAGATCTGGCAGATAGTAGCGCACTGGCGGGGGACTTTGGCCACCCGGAATCAGGCAGCAGACCTGCTTTTCAAGCTATACTTGCCGCAATTGACGTTGACGTAAGCGTCAATCAGGTTTGCCCTTATACGGGACCCTGACCTGACCCGTAACCGCCACCGTCATCACACGGCCGCCACCTCCGGAGATTCCCATGACCGACCTGTCGGTATCGCAGAACCTGACTGCTTACACCCCCGCCAACAAAGTCCGCTTCGTGACGGCCGCTTCACTCTTCGATGGCCATGACGCATCGATCAACATCATGCGGCGCATCCTGATGTCGCAAGGCGCGGAGGTCATTCACCTGGGCCACAATCGCTCGGTGGATGAAATCGTCACCGCGGCGCTGCAGGAAGACGCGCAGGGGATTGCGATATCCAGTTACCAAGGCGGTCATGTCGAATACTTCAAGTACATGATCGATCTGCTCAGGGCACGTGGCGGCGCGCACATCAAAGTCTTCGGCGGGGGTGGCGGCGTGATCGTCCCCTCTGAGATCAAAGAGCTGCATGACTATGGCGTGGCGCGCATTTTCAGTCCGGAAGACGGACAGCGCATGGGCCTGGTCGGCAT
Source organism: Burkholderiaceae bacterium (assembly GCA_044353075.1). GTDB lineage: Bacteria > Pseudomonadota > Gammaproteobacteria > Burkholderiales > Burkholderiaceae_D > Pernthalerella. The sequence goes on along the minus strand of JBILCO010000264.1, from coordinate 1,042 downwards.
GATCACGTACATGATTCAGGCCTGCGACACCGACCTATCAGTACACGCACCGGCGACGCTCGACGTGCTGACTGCGGGCGACATGGTCGCGCGCCAACGTCCCCTCGCACAGCTGATCACGGCACTGGAAAACGGCAAGGCATCTGCCGCACTAAAGAAGTCATTGCACGATGCTGCAGCAAAAGTTCGCATTCCCGCGCTAGGCATTACCGGCACCGGTGGCGCGGGCAAGTCCTCGCTCACGGATGAACTGATTCGCCGTCTGCGTATCGATCAAAACGATGCGCTGAACATCGCGGTAATTTCCATCGATCCCTCACGCCGCAAATCCGGCGGCGCGCTACTGGGTGACCGTATCCGCATGAACGCGATCAACCCCTGGAGTGGTCATCAAGGCGTGTTCATGCGCTCACTCGCTACCCGCGAGGCAGGGTCAGAAATTTCGCAGGCACTGCCCGATGTGGTCGCGGCTTGTCGCGTTGCCGGTTTTGATTTGATCATCGTCGAAACGTCCGGTATCGGACAAGGTGATGCCGCGATCGTTCCGCATGTGGATTGCAGCTTGTATGTGATGACGCCTGAATTCGGCGCGGCATCGCAGCTGGAAAAAATCGACATGCTGGACTTTGCCGATTTTGTCGCTATCAACAAATTCGATCGCAAGGGATCGCAAGACGCACTTCGCGATGTCGCCAAACAAGTACAACGCAATCGCGAGCAGTGGGACAAGTCCACCGATCAAATGCCGGTCTTTGGCACCCAAGCGTCACGCTTTAATGATGATGGCGTCACCGCGCTGTATCAAGGTCTGCTGCCGCGCCTGACAGAATTAGGACTCAACATCAAGCCCGGCAAGCTCGCGCCCGTGGCTGTGCGGTTTTCCTCGGGTCGCAATGCCATCGTACCGCCCGCCCGCAGTCGTTATCTGGCGGAGATCGCCGATACGCTGCGTGCTTATCACCGCCGCGTGCAAAAACAATCGGTCATCGCGCGTGAACGTCAGCAACTGAGCGAAGCCCAACGTCTGATGCTCGCTGCCGGC
>JBILCO010000263.1:0-3383 GCA_044353075.1 Burkholderiaceae bacterium | reverse complement strand
TGACGATGGTTTGCAGTTGTATCGCTTCCTGTCCTATGCGCGGGCTCAGTCCAGCCTCGCGCAGGCAACCCAGAATCTGGTCGTGAAATGCAGGACTCATGCGGCGCGGGAAAATGATCAGTGGCAGATCGGCGCAACGTTTGAGCGACATTTTTGTTTTGGATGGGGCGGTGCCTTCGGGGAGCGCGAGCACCAACGGCTCCGAGGTCAGTGGCAGGTAATCGACCTCCGCTTTCAGCTTTTCCGGCAAGGGCGGCAGGAGAAATCCTACGTCGATGCGACCTGAGGCCAGCAAATCAATCTGGATATCGGTCGTGGCTTCTTGCAGGTCCAGATGTACCGATGGCAGTGCGGCGCGGAATTCCCGCAGTGCCTGCGGCAAGACGCTGTAATCGGCCATCGGCACGAAAGCGACCGACAGGCGTCCGGATTCCCCGACCGCCGCACTTTGTGCGAGGGCGGCCAGACCATCGATTTGTTGCAGCAGGCGCTGTACCTCGGGCAGCAGCGTCTGGCCAGCGGCGGTCAACGCGACGCTGCGGCGGGTGCGGAAAAACAGGGGGGTGCCGAGCTGGGCCTCGAGTGCCTGAATGGCTTGTGACAGCGGCGGTTGCGTCATGTGCAGACGCCGGGCAGCCCGGCCAAAGTGCATTTCCTCGGCAACCGCCACGAAATAGCGCAGCTGGCGCAATTCAGCGTTCATGTTGTCTGATATGTAAAAAGTATCAATAACGCTTGAATCATATATTTGACAGTGGGTCCGGTGCAAGGCAATGTAAGCGACTTTCCGTAACCCGTCGCACTGGAGACAGCATGGCCGCCAATGATCGTTCGAAAAATATCACCCAGGGCGTCGCCCGCAGCCCGAACCGCGCGATGTATTACGCGATGGGCTATGAAGAGAAGGATTTCGCCAATCCGATGATCGGTGTCGCGAATGGGCATTCGACGATCACGCCATGTAACTCCGGTTTGCAGAAGCTGGCGGATGCGGCGATTGCGGCGACGAAGGCGGCGGGCGCCAATCCTCAGGTCTTTGGCACCCCGACCATTTCCGATGGCATGTCCATGGGCACCGAGGGTATGAAGTACTCGTTGATTTCCCGCGAAGTCATCGCCGACAGTATCGAAACCTGTGTACAGGGTCAGTGGATGGATGGTTGCGTGGTGATCGGTGGCTGTGACAAGAACATGCCGGCCGGGATGATCGCGCTGGCGCGCACCAACGTGCCGGGAATTTATGTCTACGGCGGCACCATCAAGCCGGGTAAATGGAAGGGTGAGAATCTCACCATCGTGTCTGCCTTTGAAGCTGTTGGTCAATTTACCGCCGGCAAAATGTCAGAAGAAGATTTCGTCGGCGTTGAGCGCAATGCCTGCCCATCCACCGGGTCCTGCGGTGGCATGTTCACCGCGAACACCATGTCCTCCTCGTTCGAGGCACTTGGCATGTCGTTGCTGTATTCGTCGACCATGGCTAACCCGGATGAGGAGAAAACCGTGTCCGCAGCTGAATCGGCGCGCGTCTTGGTCGAGGCGGTAAAGCGCAATCTGCGTCCGCGCGACATCATTACCCGCAAGTCGATCGAAAATGCCGTGGCCGTCATCATGGCGACAGGCGGTTCCACCAATGCGGTGCTGCATTACCTGGCTATCGCCCATTCGGCAGAGATTGAATGGACTATTGATGACTTCGAGCGCATGCGCAAAAAAGTGCCGGTGATCTGCAACCTGAAACCCTCAGGCGAGTATGTAGCCACCGATTTACACGATGCCGGCGGTGTGCCGCAGGTCATGAAGATTCTGCTCAATGCGGGCCTGCTGCACGGCGATTGCATCACCATCACCGGCAAGACGCTGGCTGAGGAACTGGCCAATGTGCCTGATGTTCCCCGCGCCGATCAAGATGTGATTCGTACCATCGACAAGGCGCTCTACAAGGAAGGTCACCTCGCGATCCTCAAGGGTAATCTGTCGCCTGAGGGTTGCGTGGCCAAGATCAGTGGCCTGAAAAATCCTGTCATCACTGGACCGGCACGCGTATTTGATGATGAGCCATCAGCGATGGACGCCATCCTGGCCGACAAAGTTAAGGCCGGTGATGTCGTCGTCTTGCGTTATCTGGGACCCCGTGGCGGGCCGGGTATGCCCGAGATGCTGTCACCAACCTCCGCCCTGATCGGCAAGGGTCTGGGTGAGTCGGTGGGCCTGATCACTGATGGCCGTTTCTCAGGTGCGACCTGGGGCATGGTTGTCGGCCATGTGGCGCCTGAGGCGATGGTTGGTGGCACCATCGGTTTGGTGGAGGATGGCGATTCCATCACCATCGATGCACATAAGCTGCTGATTCAATTGAATGTGCCCGACGAAGAAATTGCCCGCCGCCGCGCCGCATGGAAAGCGCCTGAGCAAAAATACACCCGAGGTGTACTGGCTAAATTTACCAAATTGGCATCCTCAGCCAGCCGTGGTGCAGTGACTGATTAAAGTTTGTGAGCGAATGTAATTGCCGCCCGCATTATTTTGCTGGCGGTGATAGGGTTTACCTTAAGCAGAATTGCCAAAAAGATGTAAAATTCTGCGGTCATTAAAATTAATGGAGAGTGACATGAAACGTATCCTTCTTGCAGTAATCGCTTTGAGCGCATTGGTTTCAGGCGCAGCATCCGCCAGCGAGCAGCTGGCAAGAGAAAAGAACTGCCTCGCCTGCCACGCAGTTGATGCCAAGCTGGTCGGCCCAGGTTACAAAGAAGTCGCTGCTAAGTACAAAGGCGACAAATCGGCTGAAGGCAAGCTGGCCACCAAGATCATGAAGGGTGGTAGCGGTGTGTGGGGTCAGATCCCAATGCCAGCCAACCCACAGGTGTCGGCTGCTGAAGCAAAAGAACTGTCCAAGTGGATTCTGTCGCTGAAGTAATCGACAGTTCTCAGTAAGAAAAAAAGCGCTCTCCGGAGCGCTTTTTTGTTGGCCGCCGTGCACGGATCATTTTGTGACAGCGATTTGCGAACGCTTGCCGCCCTTGTAGGTGTACAGCGTGAGCAATCCGTTTTTGATATCGCCGCGGGCATCGAACTCGATGCGACCCGTCACACCCTCGTAGCTGATTTTCGCAAGTTCTGGCAGATACTTTGCAGGCTCGACCGAATTTGCTTTCTGCATTGCTGCCACCATCACCATCACGGCATCGTAGACATAGGGCGCATACAGTTTGACGTCAACGCCAAATTTCTTTTTGTAGTCGCTGCGGAACTGGTCGATGATTTTTTTCCGGTTTTCCTCGACACCGCCGGCTTCTGCACACACCACCTGATCATCCAGCATGCCGGCACCCGCCAGCGACGGCAGCTGCTCAGTGCAGATGCCGTCGCCGCCCATGAATTTC
>JBILCO010000335.1:0-3383 GCA_044353075.1 Burkholderiaceae bacterium | reverse complement strand
GCCGTCGGCACCTGGCCCAGCGCCCAGCGCGGCAGGGCCTGGTCCGCGTGGTAATGCGTGGCGCCGCCGGTCGGGTCGCGCAGCACCCCGGCCAGCGCCCGCGCGGCCACGCGCCGGCAGGCACCAAGCTCGGCATTCTCGGGCAATTCCGCGATGGCGCGGCGGCGTGGATGGCCGGGGTGCCAGCAGGCGAACTGGAAGGGCGCGCGGCACACGGCGATAACGCCCTGGCCGAGATGCGTCGGCCCGCCCGGCGCTGCCGCGAGGCGCACGCGCGTCATCACGACGCTCGCCACCGCTTCCATCGCCCGCACGGGGCGGCCATCGGCCTCGCCCCAAAGGGTCAGGGCCAGCACATCGGCCGTGTTGGCGATGCGCGGGCGATCCAGGGCGGCGCTCATGCCTCTGGTTCCTGGCCATGCAGGGCGAAGCCGATGCCGCGCGCGGGCACGGGCCTACCGGACACGGCAGCGGCGGCGGTCGCGGCGCGGCTGACCTCGTCCAGCTTCTCCTCGAGGCGGCCGAGCTGGCGGGTCAGCCGCGCATCCAGGTCGCGGATCACCGACAGCGGCACATAGGTGCGGGCGACTTCCAGCTTGAAGGCGCTGAGCTCGTCGCGCGCTGCCTGCACGGCCCGCCCGGCCTCGGCGCCGCCGCCGGGCTGGGGCGGGGCGGCGGCGTCGGGGCGGGCGTGGAGGTCGCGGCGCAGCTGCGCGACCATCCACATCAGCACGATCGCCAGCGGCGCCTCCGCCAAGGCCGCCACCACGGAGGGTGGCAGATCCTGAAGCATGTCGTTCACTCCTTGGGGTGATGACGCGGCCGTGGCCGCCCTGGCTTGAAGCCCGCGCCGGCGAGCCCAACCTCCCGGCGACGCAGCGCATCGCCGGGACCATGTTCAACGAGCCGTATCTCGAGACCTGCTGCCGTTCCGCCCTGCACCGCCTGGTGCTGATCGGCGGCGCGGGTCGCCCCGCCGGGCTGAAGGACGGGCCCTGCCTGGACAGGCTGGCGGGGATGGAGCTGGCGCGGCTGCGCCCGGATGGCCGGTTCGAGATCACCAGCGCCGGCACGCGTCGCCACGCGCAGGAAATCCTGAAGGCCGAGCCGATGGGCTGATTACGTTCCGCGCCAGTCCGGCGGCCGGCCGCGCGGCGGCAGCAGCGGCAGCCGCACGGGTTCCGCCATGATGCAGCCGGCCACGGCATCCAGCGCATCATCCGCCTGGCCCGGCGCGCCGGGCCGCCAGGCCGCCATTTCGGCCGCGAAGCGCGTGCGGAAGACGCTGTCATGCGCCGACAGCCGCCGCCCCGCGAGCACGGGATCGAGCGCGCCGAGGATACGCTGGTCCTTCGGGGTGCGGCTGGTCATCTCCCGCACCGCGCAGGCAATTCCGGCGCGGGCGAGTTCCTGCCGCAGCAGCCCCGGCAGGAAGGCGCCGATGCCGTTGGTCTCGATCCGCATCACCGGCAGCAACAGGTCGCGCGCGATGGCGGCCACGGCGCGGCATTGCTGCGTTGCCGGATCCTCGGGCGCGTCCGGGTCATGCGTCACATAGGCCAGGCGATGCAGATAGTGCCGTCCAACTGCATCGGTATAGGTGGCGGCGACGACGCTGGCATCGCCGCGCCCGTGCTTCGTGCCCGCGCCGGGGCGGCCGAAGGCCGGGTCCCACCAGCCGCCGCCGGAGACCATTCGCGTGCCCATCAGCGTCAGCACGCCGCGCCCATTCGCTTCCCGGTACTCGGGTTCGGCGGCGTAGCGCGCGATCAACGCGGGATCGAGCCACGCAGCCTCATCCGCCGCCGGCTGCAGCAGCATCTGCCGCTGAAAGGCGAGCGGCCCGACACGTGCCCGCAGCGCCGCCACCGTCTTCTCGGGGAAGCGCTCGGGCCAGGCGCTGACACCCGCCGCATCGACCAGCGGCAGCACCAGGCGCCGATAGCCCGGCAGGGCCGGCGCCTCTCCTTCCGCATAGAGGCTGTCGGTGCAATGCGGCGTGCCGACGAACAGCATCGTCCCGTCGGGGACGAGGACGAATTCGGCCTCCGTCAGGCGGTCGCGCAACTCCGTGCGCTTGGCCGGTGTGTCGCAATTGCCGGCCACCTCGACATCGTCGCAGATGATCATCTCGGCGCGCGCGCCGGTGATGTTGCCGCCGATGCCGGCGGCCATCATCGACGCGTCGCGCAGCACGGCGGGCCGCACCACGGTGAAGCGATCCGCAGCCCAGGACCCGTCCGCAGGCCGTGGCAGCAGCGCGCCGCAGAGCGGATGCCGCGCCAGGATGCGGCGGACGGTCGCGACCATGCGCGTCGCCAGCGCATGGTCCGCCGCCAGCACCAGGATGCGCGTATCCGGGGCGCGGTAGAGCTGCCAGGCGCAGAACAGCCCGACCATGGTGGATTTGCCGGCGCCGCGGAACGCCATCAGCAGCAGCCGGCGTTCATCCTGCCGCAGCGTGTCCTCAAGCCAGCCGAGCACGCGGCGATGCAGCGCGGGCGTTGTCAGCCGGGCGCGCTGGTTCCAGATCCAGGCGAATTCGATCAGGTCCGCCGGTCGTGAACTCACGTCTTGTTCTCGTTGGCGAAATGGGCCCGCGCTGCGGCCAGACACGCCTCCGCGCTGGGCTCGGCCGTGTCTTCTTCGGCGGTCTCCTCGGTCGCCAAGGCGCGCAACTGCGCCAGATGCTCCAGCGCCTCGCGCGCGGCGGCGCTGCGGGCGACGAAGCGCTTCGGATCCTCGTCCGTGGTGTCATGGACGAAGCCTTCGAAGGTCTCGGTCAGCTTCGCCTGCGCCCGCAGCGCCACATCCTTGGCGATGCCGGGCGGCATCGGCGTGGCCGGGGTCTTGCGGCCGCGCTTCATGACTTGACCACCCGCACGCGCACGGTGCCCGAACTGAGATCCATCGCCGCGCCGCTGCGGTTCCAGGCGGTGACCGTCACCGTGTCCTGCGCGCCGATCTGCGCGAGGAACACGACGCCGGAGGTCGAAAGCGAATAGGCTGCCTGCACGAAATCGCCCGGCCGCGCGCCGCTGACGGGCACATTGGTCTGCGCGCTGCCGCCCGCGGCGATGGAAGGCGGATCCCAGGGCTGCTCCTCCACCAATTCCCTGGCGCCGTGGCGGAGATCCGGCAGGCCGTAGAGTACGGCCGGCGCATGGCGCGGGTCGCACAGAAGGCGCATCGCGCGCAGCTCATAGTCCTGGCCGATCCGGGCGACGCCGATCACCGCGAAGCCGACGGCGGCCGAAAGCCGCACCGCCTGCAGGCGCGTCAGCGTCGTATCCTCCATATCCGCGCCGCCCTGCCACCAGCGCGCCGCCGGATTCCAATGCATCGACTGGCCCGAGGCCAGCACGGCCTGGCCGGCCGCATCC
>JBILCO010000334.1:0-3408 GCA_044353075.1 Burkholderiaceae bacterium | reverse complement strand
ACGGCGGGCGGATGGTGGCGGCCGGCGCCGCGATGCAGGCCCGGCCCGGGGCGCCCGTGCCCCGCCGGGACATGCCGCGAGCCCCGCCGGCGGTGGCTCGCGCCGTCGTGATGCTGCGCGGCTTGACAGCGGCGGGCGCCCCGGCAGGCCATGGTTGACGGAGCGGCGCGCGAACCCTAGGTTCATCCCGCCTTCCGGCAATCGGTAGCGACTGGCGCGCCAGACGGAACGGGACCAGGGCCTTGGCCCATGGTTGTCCGGTCCGCCACAGGGCCCGGTCCCGCCGATCCTTCCCTCCCTTATCCCCCGGATGCCGCGATCCAAGCCCAGGAACCAGGGCAGGCGGCAAGGCGGAGGGCCGAGCGAGCGGGCTGATGCCCGATCCGGCCCTAACGCATCCGGGACTTTCCCCTGCCTTTCCTCCGCGCGCGATCCATGGCGCGCAGCACGGACGCACCCGCGATGCACCTTTCGGAACTCAAGGCCAAATCCCCGGCCGACCTGCTGGCCTTCGCCGAGGACGTCGGGGTGGAGAACGCGTCCTCCCTGCGCAAGCAGGACATGATGTTCGCGATCCTCAAGACGCTCGCCGACAACGAGCAGGCGATCTACGGCGACGGTACGCTCGAGATCCTGTCGGACGGCTTCGGCTTCCTCCGCAGCCCGCAGGCGAACTTCCTGCCCGGGCCGGACGACATCTATGTCTCCCCCGCCCAGGTGCGGCGCTTCGGGCTTCGCACCGGCGACACGGTGGAAGGCCAGATCCGCGCGCCGAAGGACGGAGAACGCTATTTCGCGCTGCTGAAGGTCGATACCGTCAATTTCGAGCCGCCCGAGGCGCTGCGCCACCGCATCAACTTCGACAACCTGACCGCGCTGTACCCCACGCGCCGCCTGAAGATGGAAAACCCCGAGCTCGAGAGCGTCGCGAAGGGGCCGGCCAAGGACTACACCCACCGCATCATCGACCTGATCGCGCCGATCGGCATGGGCCAGCGCGCCCTGATCGTGGCGCCGCCGCGCACCGGCAAGACGGTGATGATGCAGAACATCGCCAAGTCGATCTCCGCCAACCACCCCGATGTCTTCCTGATCGTCCTGCTGATCGACGAGCGGCCCGAGGAAGTGACCGACATGGCCCGCACCGTGCGCGGGGAGGTCGTGGCCTCCACCTTCGACGAGCCGGCGACGCGCCACGTCCAGGTGACGGAAATGGTGCTGGAAAAGGCCAAGCGCCTGGTCGAGCACAAGCGCGACGTGGTGATCCTGCTGGATTCGATCACGCGCCTTGGCCGCGCCTACAACTCCGTCGTGCCGTCCTCGGGCAAGGTGCTGACGGGCGGCGTGGACGCCAATGCGCTGCAGCGGCCGAAGCGCTTCTTCGGCGCGGCGCGCAACATCGAGGAAGGCGGATCGCTGACCATCATCGCGACAGCGCTGATCGATACCGGCAGCCGCATGGACGAGGTGATCTTCGAGGAGTTCAAGGGCACCGGCAACAGCGAGGTCATCCTGGACCGCAAGCTGTCCGACAAGCGCGTCTTCCCCGCGATCGACATCACCAAGTCCGGCACCCGCAAGGAAGAGCTGCTGGTGGATCGTGGATCGCTCGCGAAGATGTGGGTCCTGCGCCGCATCCTGAACCCGATGGGCACGCAGGACGCGATGGAATTCCTGCTGGACAAGCTGAAGTACAGCAAGACCAATCAGGACTTCTTCGATGCCATGAATACCTGATTTTGGTGCCCTCAAACGCCGGGCGCGCGCTCCGCGCGCTTGGCTTGCGCGCCGGCCACGGGCGTTCCTGGCCGGACGGATGGTCTGGGCGCGGGCCGCTTCGCGGCCTCGGCGGGCTTCGCCCGCCGCCAGCGCGGATGATCGCCGCTGTGCGTATCCTGGGGGCCTGTTGGCCCCCTTTTTGTTGGAGAACCGATGCACAAAGGTGACACCGCCGCGGCGCGCATCCTGCGTGCGGCGCATTTCGCGGCACGGGTGCACACCACCCACAAGCGCAAGGGCGCCTCGGCCGAGCCCTATGTGAACCACGTGCTCGAAGTGGCGCGGATCCTGGCCGAGAACGGCGCGCCGGAGGAGGCGATCCTCGCCGGGCTGCTGCACGACACGGTCGAGGACAGCGACAACGACCCGGAGCCGATCACCCACGCCCGCCTAGTCGCCGAATTCGGCGAGACGGTCGCGCGCATCGTCGCAGAAGCGACCGACGACAAGTCGCTGCCGAAGGAAACGCGCAAGGCGCTGCAGGTGAAGCACGCACCGCACAAGTCGGACGCGGCAAAGATGCTGAAGCTGGCCGACAAGATCTCCAACCTGCGCGCCATCGCGGCGAGCCCACCGGCGAATTGGGAGCATGCGCGGCGCGTGGAGTATGTGGGCTGGGCGGGACGCGTCGCGGTCGGGCTCAAGGGCGCGAACCCGGCGCTCGATGCGCTGTTCGATGCCACCTACCGCGATGCCGTCGCCAGGCTGGCGACGGAGGCATGACCGGCGCGCGGCCCGGCGTGCTCGCGATCGAGCGCGCCACGCTCTCGGCGGTGCCGGCGCCGCGTGTCGTCTTCGAGGGCGGCTTCGTGGTCCGCAGCTTCGCCGGCGGCACGGGGCGCGCAAATGCGGCCTGCTCGCTCGATCCCGCGCCGGATGCGGATCTCGCGGCACGGATCGGGCGGATCGAGGATTTCTATCGGCGCGCGGGCTTCCGGCCGCGCTTCCGCTCCTCCCCGCTCGACCCGCCGGGCCTCGCGGACATGCTGGCAGCGCGCGGCTACCGGCCGCATGACGAAAGCCAGGTGATCTGCGGCACGCTGGGGGACGCGTTCCGCGACGATCCGGATTGCGTGGCGCTGGCGAGGCCGGAGCCAGACTGGACGATGGTCATGGCCAGCGGCGAGCACCAGGTCCCCGCACGACAGGCGGAAAAGGCGCGGATGCCGGAGCTGCTCGGCGTGCCGGCGGCCTGGATCCTGCTGTCCCTGCCCAGCACCGCCGGCACCACGACGCCAGCCGCCTGCGCCTTCGTCACGGCGCAGGGCGAGTTAGCGGGACTGTTCGACCTGGCGGTGCGGCGGGAGTTCCGGCGAAGGGGCCTCGGGCGACGCGTGATGGCGGCGGCGGGAGCCTGGGCAAAGCGGCGGGGGACGCGCTTCGCCTATGCCCAGGTAGCCTGCACGAACACGGCCTCCCTGGCGCTGAATGCGGGGCTCGGCCTGACCGAGCATTACCGCTACCGCTACTTCCTGCCCCCGGCCGGCTGACCGGTGCAGCTGCCGGACACCATTCGCACCGACCAGGCGACCGGGTCTAAAGCATTGTTCAAGCCAAGCGGAATCGCCTGACGACTCAGAAAATACGAAAAAACAAACATCTAGACCCGTTTCGCCGCGAGGATCGCGG
>JBILCO010000333.1:0-3421 GCA_044353075.1 Burkholderiaceae bacterium | reverse complement strand
GCGAAGCCGGTCCGGCGCGGCACGGACTGGGCGCTGAAGACCGCCACCGGCACGCTGCCGCTCACCTCCCCGGAAGCTGACGCCGCCGCCTGGCTCCTCGCCCGGCCGGATGTCACCGCGACGGAACTGGCGCAGGCCCATCCGGCCGTGGCGGCGGACGCGCTGCTGGGCCGGCTGGCCGAAGCCGGACTGCTCGCGCCCGGCTCGTGAAGGCGCTGGCGGCGGTTCTGCTTCTGCTGCTGCCGGGCCTCGCCTTCGGGCAGCCCCGCCCCTTCTCCTGCGTGGGTGCGGAAGCGCTGGAAGACGATGTCTTCGCCGTACCCTTCGCCCGTGGCGCTGACCGGCTGCAGGACGCCGCCCGCAGCGGGATCGAGGCCGCTTCCGTCCTGGCCCGCGCCGAGCCGGAGCGGAACATCTGCGTGCTGGGCCATGCCGATCGCGGCCAGGGGGCGGAAAGCTCGACGCAGCTGGCGGCGCGGCGGGCGCGGGCCGTCGCGCAGGCGTTGTCGGCGCGCGGGGTGGAGCGGGACCGCATCCGCGCCGAGGCAAGGGTGGGCGCTTTCAGCGGGCGCGGCGAGGAACCGGGCGCGCGGGCCGTGACGATTGTGGTGATGCCGCTGCCGCTACCGTGAGTTGACACACATAATTGCCGTTATTGAGCGGCTTATCGGCAATTTATTGCCATCATGCGCCGGCAGTCTCCACCTCATCAGGGGCACGCCGCGTATGGCCGAGACACCAGCGACATCCGAGATCCCGCCGCAGGATGCACAGGATGCAGCGGCGCCTCCGCTGCGGCGGCGGCTATTCGTCCTGCGCCTTGCCACGCTGGCCGGCGCCACGACGGCGGCGGCCTGCGCGCCGGCCCAGCCCGTGGTCGTCATGCAGCAGCCCGCACCGGTTCATGTGCCCGGCCGGATCGCGATCAGCGATGCCGACCCGTCCGATCCGCCGGGTGCGGGAAGGGGTGGGCATCGCGGCAGCGGCGTGACGGATAGCGACCCCTCCGACTCCCCGGGTTTCGGGCGCGGGGGCGTGCGGAGTACCGGCATCAGCGACGCCGATCCGCATGATCCGCCTGGGCGCGGGCGGGGTGGCTATCGCCAGCCCTACCGGACGGGGATCAACGACAGCGACCCTTACGATCCGGCCGGCGGCGGACGCGGCGGCTATCGCGCCCCTTATCGGACCGGGATCAACGACAGCGATCCCTACGATCCGGCCGGCGGCGGACGCGGGGGCTATCGCGCACCCTATCGGACCGGGATCAGTGACAGCGACCCCTACGATCCGGCCGGCGGCGGGCGCGGGGGCTATCGCGCACCCGGCTATCGCAGCGCCAGCGACAGCGACCCAAGAGACCCGGCCGGTCGCGGCCGGCGCGGCTGGTGACGCGGCATGGTCGGCGATAGCCTCACCCCAATGAGCGACGCCCCCTTGACCCATGATACCACTTTGGCCGAAGCGGCCTGGGCGCAGGCCTTCGGCAATCTCTCCGTCGAAGACGGGCTGGCGCTGCGGGAAGGCGCGGCGTGGCGGCACTTCCCCGCCACCGATCCCGCGCGCCACCGGCCGCTGCTCTCGGTCGCTGATCTCGACGCCTTCCTGGCCACCGACGCGGCGCGGGAGCCGCGCGTGTCCATGGCCGATAGTCGGCGGCGGGGCAGCGCGGCGGTGCCGCTCGACAACTACCTGCGCGACGACGGACGTGTGGACCTGCCGGGGCTCTTCGCCGCCTTCGACAAGGGGGCGACCCTCGTCGTCTCCCGCTTCCACGAATTGCATGCGCCGCTGATGCGGTTCTGCCGGGGGCTGGAGCAGGTCTTCCTGCACGGGGTGCAGGCCAATATCTACCTGACCCCGCCCGGCGCGCAGGGCTTCCGGGTGCATTACGACACCCATGACGTGCTGGTGCTGCAGGTGACCGGCGAGAAGCGCTGGCGGCTGTGGGACGGGCAGCCGGTGCCGCGCCCCACCTGGCGCACCCCCTGGCCTGGCAATATCGAGCCAGCGGGGGAGGCCACGACGATCACCCTGCGGCCGGGCGACACGCTCTATGTCCCGCGCGGCGTGCTGCACGATGCGGCGGCACAGGAGGGCGAGGATCCCTCGCTGCACGTCACGATCGGGCTGCTCGACCCGTCCTTCGCCACCGTGCTGCGCCTGGCCGTGGACCTACTGGAGGCGGAGGAGCCGGGCTTGCGCGAATCCTTCCCCACCTGGCGACTGGCCGAAGGGCCGGAACGGCTGGCGGAACTCGCCCGCCCGCTGGCGGCGCGGCTGGCGGAGCCGGCGGCGCTGGAACGCGCGGCGCTCGCGCTGCTCGATCGGCTGGCGGCGGAACGGCCGGCGCTGCTCGGCCGCGGCCTGTTCGTCCCGGCGCCGGAGCCCGGCACGAAGCTGGTGCTCGCGCCCGGCGTGCTGCATGCGCTGGTGCCGGAGGCCGAGGGCGGCGCATCGCTGCGCTGGGCAGGGGCGCCGATGGTGCTATCGGCGACGGAAGCCGGCTGGTTCGCGCGTCTGGCGGATGGCGCGAGCCCGGCGGAGCTGGGCGATGGCGCGCTGGCGTTCTGCGACGCCCTTCTGCGCCAGGGGCTGCTGGTCCGCGCCTGACGGCGTGGCCCTAGACCACGCTGCGTTCATACGAACGCAGCGTGGTCTAGAAGCCATTGATTCTAGAGCAGCTTATGCCCGATCAGCGGAACCGCGGAGCGGTTCCACATGATCGGGCGCTGCTCTAGCGGCTACAGCGACTTGCGCCCAGGCTGCGCGGCCAGGGCCCACAATTCCGGCCGCAGCTCCTCCTTCCGGTTGGGGAAAGCCAGCGTGCAGATGGCGGTCAGCACCGCCACGCCGGCCAGCACCAACAGCACCGCATCCTGCCCGCCAGTCCGCTCATGCAGCAGCGCGACGGCGGGGCTCGCGGCGGCGGCGCCCAGGAAGCCCACGAAGAACCGCACGGAATAGAGCTTCACCCGCAAGGCGGGCGCGACGTAGCGCGCCATCATCGTCTCGTTGACGGTGACGCAGCCGAAGATCGCCGCCGCCAGCAAGCCAGACAGCAGCAGCGCCGGCCAACCTTCGAGCGTGAACAGCAGCAGCAACCCCGGCGCCTGAACCAGCCCGAGCGGTAGCAGAACGGTCTTGAGCGTGTTGCGGTCGATCAGCCTGCCGACGGTGAACTGCGTCAGCCCACCGCAGATCGTCACCGCGAAGGCCAGCACGCCGACCACCGGCAGCAGGTCGGGCGACCCCGCCAGCCGTTCCTCGATCAGCTTGGGCAGCAGCAGGGTGAAGGCGTTGAAGATGAAGCCGGCCGCGACCGCCAGGCACAGCAGGATGCCGACGGCACGGCGCACCACGGCGCGGGGGATTTCGGGGAAGGGCTTGCCGGCCGCCTTGGCCTCCGCGGAATCCACCG
>JBILCO010000219.1:0-4175 GCA_044353075.1 Burkholderiaceae bacterium | reverse complement strand
TCATTAATAACGCTTACAAATACGGACATGCCGGTGGAGAGATAGCAATCACCGTGCGGCAGGAGCACAACAGGGCTGCAGAAGTGCCGAACGGGACTGAGGCCATGGCTGACGCACCCGAGACGCTGTATGTTGAGATTACGAACGCCATCGGTACGTTCGGCATGCCTGATGAAGCCAAGGTATTCGAACGTTACTACCGACATCCGAATTCCATGGGCGTGCCCGGCATGGGGTTAGGTCTGAGTTTGGTAAAGGCGGCGGCTGCAAAGATTGGCGCGAGTGTAGATTTTCAGCACGCGCGCGACACAGTTACATTTTTGGTCAGGGTACCCAATTGAAAAATCAACAGCTGGTCAAGATCATGTCGCCACAACCTACCATGTCGATTGCACTCGTCGAGGATGACGAGTTATTGCGTGCAGAGGTGACCGATCACCTGACGAGTCATGGGTTTCTGGTCAATGCGGTGAATTCCGCGCGCGCGCTGGATGATCTGATTACTCACAGACCCGTCGATATTTTTGTGATCGACCTGAATTTGCCGGGTGAAGATGGCCTGAGTCTGTCCAATCGCTTGCGGCAGACTTTGCCTGATGCCGGCATTGTGATCATGACGGCTAGAGTGACGCTGAATGACCGCATTGCAGGCTATGGTGTTGGCGGTGCGGATGTTTATCTGACCAAGCCCGTGGTACCCGATGAGCTGGTGATGATACTTCGCAGTCTGGGCCGCCGAGTCAAGCCTGCACAGGACGACCATGCCTTGTCGCTTAGCCTCAGGCAGCGCACCTTGCAAGGGCCCGGCTTGTCTGCTGTGCTACGTCTGACGATGCGGGAAAAGATGCTGTTGGTCGCGCTCGTGCAAGCGCAGGACAACACGCTGGATTCAGCGACCTTGTGTGACGTGTGCACCGGGCAGAGCGTAGAAGACACGATCAGTAAACACGCGCTGGAGGAATTGGTTGCCCGCTTGCGCAAGAAAATTCGTGCAGTCCAATCGGACGATGCAGAACCGGCCATCAAGTCTGTCTGGGGTGTTGGCTATCAGCTCTGTCTGCCGATCAATCTGGTGCCCTGAAGGTTAACGCTACAGGGGTATGACGTGACTGTACAACTTACTGCGTACTTCACAAGCCAATGTTTTCAGGCACCTGGA
The DNA here is from genome assembly GCA_044353075.1 of Burkholderiaceae bacterium. Lineage (GTDB taxonomy): Bacteria > Pseudomonadota > Gammaproteobacteria > Burkholderiales > Burkholderiaceae_D > Pernthalerella. The sequence continues at coordinate 3,016 of JBILCO010000219.1, read as the reverse complement.
CCATGGGCTGCACAATTTTTAAGCGGTCATGCGTCATCCGGTAAAGTAAGGGCTTTAGCTCGTTTTGCCGGATAGTCATGATGAATGTTGATTTGCTGATTCAAGAAGCCCTTGTCTACGATGGCAGCGGTAAGGAACCCACCGTATGTGATGTGGCGGTCAGGGCAGGTGTGATCGTCGGTGTGGGCAAGGCGCTTGCCGTAACAGCGGCTGAAACACTGAATGCCGATGGCCTGGCGCTGATGCCCGGCATTATCGACAGTCATACCCATTTCGATGCGCAAATTACTTGGGATCCGTACGTGCGTCCGTCGCCCGCGATGGGCGTGACAACGGCCGTGATCGGCAACTGCGGTTTTACGATCGCGCCCTGCAAACCCGCTGACCGCGACATCACCATGCGCAACCTCACCCAAGTCGAGGGTATGTCACTGGACGTGCTGCGCAACGGCATTGACTGGGGTTTCGAAACCTTCCCGCAATACCTCGATCAGCTGCGCGCGAAGGGTAGTGCGGTCAATGTCGCTGCCTTTGTTGGCCATTCATCGGTGCGCACCTGGGTCATGGGCGATCAGGCGAACAAGCGCGAAGCCAGCGCGGAAGAAATCGCGCAGATGGCAGCGATTGTGCGTGAAGCGATGGCTGCCGGCGCGATCGGTTTTGCGTCGAGTACCAGCCCTGCGCACAACGGCGAAGGCGGTTTGCCAATGCCGTCGCGTCTGGCCAGCGACGACGAAATGATGTCACTGATCAAAGCGATGGGTGAGCAGGGGCAGGGTATTTACATGGTCACCAAGGGTGGCCAGATGCCGATTGCCTTCCTTGAACAGATGGCGGTGCAGTCAGGCCGCCCGGTGATGGTCGCGGCCTTGCTGCACAATCCCACCAATCCCGGGGCCGTATTTAAAGATCTTCAGGCGATCACCGAGGCAAATCAGCGCGGTGTACCGCTGGTTGGGCAGGTGTCCTGTTGTCCGCTGACGATGGATTTCACCTTTCATTCACCGTATCCGGTGGAAGGCCTCGCCACCTGGAAGCCGGCACTGGGGCTATCCGATGCAGCGCTCAAAGCCAAACTGGCTGATCCGGCATTTCGCCAAAGCGTTCGTGATGAGCTGGCGGGTCCCACGGCATTTCGTTTATTTAATAACGAATGGGACAAGGTCCATGTGGTCGAGACCCGATTGCCCCAGAACGCACACTATGAGCAGCGCAGCATTGCCGAGATCGCGCATGCGCAGCAGAAAGACCCGCTGGATGTCGCGCTGGATCTGGCGCTGGCCGAAGATTTGCAAACCGTCTTTACGGCGGTGCTGCTCAATAGCGATACGGCAGCGGTCGGTGAGTTGCTCAATCATCCGCACAGTCTGATTACGCTCAGCGATGCAGGCGCACACCTGACGTTCTTTAATGATGCAGGGTTTGGTTTGCATCTGATGGGTCACTGGGCGCGTGATCTCGGTGTCATGTCGCTGGCGCAAGCCGTGCATCAACTGACGACAAGACCGGCGAAAATTCTCGGTTTGCAGGGCAGGGGACTGATCGCCGAGGGTTACGCGGCTGACCTGTTATTGTTTGATCCGCTGACCGTGGGGCGCGGTCCGAAACGGCGCGTCTTTGATCTGCCCGGTGGTGCGCCCCGGCTTGATACCGGGGCACTGGGCGTCGCGGGTGTCTGGGTCAACGGGCAGCGGGTTGTGAGTCCCGAGGGGCTGCTGGCAAAAGCACCGCTGGCAGGAGAACTGCTCACAACGTTTAACTGATTGTTGGACAGAACTACGGAGTTACCATGCAAACCGTCATTGATACAAAGGCAGTCGACCAGTTATTCATCAACGCGCGCAGCCAGAATGGCTGGCTCGATCGTCCCGTCAGCGACCGGCAACTGGAAGATCTGTATGCGCTGATGAAGTACTGTCCGACCTCGGCCAACAGCCAGCCCGCTCGTCTGGTTTTTCTGAGAACCGCTGAAGCAAAGGAACGCCTGCGTTCGGCCCTCGCGCCCGGCAATGTCGACAAAACCATGAGCGCGCCGGTGATTGCCATCATCGCGCACGACACCGATTTTCATACCTTGCTGCACAAGACGTTTCCGCACAATCCCGGCTTCGCGGACATGTTCACCGGCGATGACAAGCGTGCGACGAGAGAAGCCTTCGCTTTCCGTAACGGTTCGCTGCAGGGCGCGTATCTGATCATGGCGGCGCGCGCGATCGGACTGGACTGCGGACCGATGTCGGGGTTCAATAATGCGCTAGTCGATCAGACTTTCTTTGACGGTGGCAGTGTGAAGTCCAATTTTCTGTGCGCGCTCGGCTATGGCGATCCAGCGAAGGTGATGGAGCGCTTGCCGCGGCTGGGGTTCGATGAGGTGTGCAGGTTACTCTGACGAGTCACTTCATATGGCTATGCGAAACTCTGAGTGCTTCATGAAAATCTCATTGATTCTGATGCGAGTCTCTGACATCTGTCGGGTCGCTCCGGGAAAAATCAGTCGTGCGGGTGCAGGGTCTCTGCTGATGTTGATGCTGACCGCGCCGGCGTACACGGCCGACAAACCCATCGTCATCAAATTCAGCCATGTGGCAGCGACTGGCACACCCAAGAGCGATGCGATCGAGCATTTCAAGCGCGTGGCCGAGCGCAACACCAAAGGCCGGGTGCGGGTGGATGTTTATCCCAACAGCACCCTCTACAAGGACAAGGAAGAGCTGGAAGCGCTGCAGATGGGCGCGGTGCACATGCTTGCGCCCACACTGTCCAAGTTCGGGCCGCTGGGCATCCGTGAATTCGAAGTCTTCGATTTGCCTTTTCTGTTCGAGGACAGAGCAGCAGTCAGGCGTGTGGTGGAAGGACCCATCGGGCTGCGGCTGTTCGGCATTCTTGAAGGCAGGGGGGTACGCGGGTTGGCGTACTGGGATAGCGGTTTCAAGATGATGTCAGCCAACCGGCCGATACGGGTGCCGGCCGATATGCGCGGTCTCAAGGTGCGCATTCAGGGATCGAAAGTCATCGA
>JBILCO010000193.1:0-4683 GCA_044353075.1 Burkholderiaceae bacterium | reverse complement strand
GCAAATGCGCACGCTCGGTGCCAACCCGCAGGTGATGTCGTTTTCCGAGATGACGCAGGCGCTGCAGTCCGGTGTCGTCGATGGTGCTGAAAATCCTCCGCTGAATTTTTATTCGCAAAAGGTCTTCGAGGTACAGAAACATCTCACAGTCACCAACCACGGGTATATGGGCTTTGCGGTCATCGCGAACAAGCGATTCTGGGACGGCCTGCCACCCGAGATACGCGCCGCACTGGAGGCTGCGCTCTCGGAGGCGACGCACCTGAATAATTCGCAGGCCGAGCGCGAAAGCGTCGAGGCCATGCGCGCCATCGTCAAAATCGGCAAAACCACGGTCTACGAGCCAACGCCCCAGGAGATGGCGCAGTGGCGGCAGGCGCTGCTGCCGGTGCATAAAAAAATGGAAGAACGAATCGGCAAGGATGTGCTGGCTGCCGTTAACAAAGCGCTGGGCAAGTAAGTTGGGCGAAAATAGCGTCTGTGTTCAGTCCACGATAGCAAGATAAAAAGACACGAGGAGACAACGATGGATCTGGGAATCAGCGCAAGGAACGCCCTGGTATGTGGCGCCAGCAAGGGATTGGGACGGGCTTGCGCCGAGGCGCTCGCCAGAGAAGGCGTCAACGTCACGCTGGTCGCGCGCAATGCGGCAACGCTGGAAGCGACGGCGAACGCCATACGCCAGATGGCCGGCGGTCAGGCGAAAGTCACGGCCGTGGCTGCGGATATCACCACGCCTCAGGGCAGGCGGGAAGCGCTGGCGGCCTGCCCGCAACCCGACATTCTGGTCACCAATGCCGGCGGCCCGCCACCCGGAGATTTCCGGAACTGGGAGCGCGAGCAATGGATCGCCGCGATCGACGCCAACATGCTGACGCCCATCGAGCTCATACGCGCTACCGTTGATGGCATGATGGACCGCGGTTTCGGCCGCATCATCAACATCACCTCCAGTGCGGTCAAGGCGCCGATCGATATTCTTGGTTTGTCGAATGGCGCGCGCGCGGGGCTGACGGGTTTCATCGCCGGTGTCTCGCGCACCACGGCCCACAAGAATGTCACGATTAACAATCTGTTGCCCGGACCGTTCGAAACGGACCGCTTGCGGGCCACCTTCGAGGCAGCCGCCAAATCAACCGGCAAGGATATTGAGGCGCTGATTGCCTCCCGGCGTGACAGCAATCCTGCCAAGCGCTTCGGCACACCGGCCGAGTTCGGCGCTTTCTGCGCTTTTCTGTGCAGCGCGCATGCCGGCTACATGACCGGGCAGAACATTCTGCTCGACGGCGGCGCCTACCCGGGGACCTTTTGAGCAGGACTGCTGGCGCGCGCTCTGGCTCGATTTGTTCCCGATGCTGACCAGGCATCGGCTGACTGGTATGCGCAAGCTGATCCGTTCCCTCTATATGGCCTTGCTCTGGGGGCTGTCCGCGGCCGCCCTAGCGGCGCCAGCCGACCATATTCTCGAACGTGCGTACGTCGTTGATGAGGGGGGGATGCTGAGTCTGGACCAGGTCCGCCAGATGCCGGCGCAGCGCTACGAGGGTCCGCTCGGTCGTGGCTTCACCGAATCTGCGACCTGGATTCGTATCACCGTCGAACCGGCGCCGATGGCCCGGCCCGGCGAGATGTTGGTGGTCAGGGTCCGTCCTGTTTATCTCGACGAGATCCGGCTGTTCGATCCGCTCGACACCAGCGGCGTCACGCGCGTGGAGGGCGATCGCACCGACTGGTACGCGAGCGAGTTCAAGTCGCTCAATCACGGCTTTCTGATACCGGCGGCCGATGCGCCGCGCGATATCTGGCTGCGGCTCAAAACCACCAGTACCAGCCTGATTCATGTACAGGTGCTGACCATGGACGAGGCGCAGCAGGCCAATCGCATGCAGGAAATGGTCTACGGACTGATGATGGGCACACTGCTGCTGTTTTTTCTGTGGGCAGTGCTGCAATGGTCGCTGCGACACGAGACGCTGTTGGCTGTGTTCTCTGTTAGTCAGCTAGCCGCCGCCGCCTATGCGATAGTCTATGTGGGCTATGCGCGCATGTTGGGCGCCGACTACTTCAGCGCGACCGCGATCGAGGGTTTTTCCTGCATCGTGTACTGCGCTTATGTCCTGATTGGCATCGTATTTCATTATTTTCTGCTGCGCGAGTTCAAGCCCTGGCTGCCGGGTTTGCGGCTGCTGCTGGCCGTGAGCATTCTGGCCTTTGTGACAGAGATGGCTCTTCTGGCGAGTGATCGCACCTTGCAGGCCATGCAAATGAATATGACTCTGGTGGCGCTGACGCCGTTGTTTTTTCTAGGCCTGAGCATGACCTGTCGTGCCTGGACTGTGGCCGCTGAGGATGAGCCGCCGCTGTTATCGAAGTGGATGGTGGTGGGTTTTTATTTCCTGCTGTCGGCTGTGCTCGTGATTGCCACGTCCCCGGCTCTGGGTCTTGCCAGCGCACCTGAGGTCAATCTGCACACCTTCCTTATTCACGGTTTGATGACCGGCGTGATCCTGATCGTGCTGCTGCAGGTTCGCGCCCACCGCATCGAAGACTCCCGCAATCTGGCCTACCTGCGCGCGCGCTCTGCCGCGCAACAGGTCGAGATCGAAAAGCAGAAGTCGCAGCTGCAGGGGCGGTTCATGGAAATGCTGGCGCACGAGGTCAAGACCTCGTTGTCGGTGCTGCATATGGTGTTTGGCGTCTCGCGGCTCAATCCTGAAATGCTCGAACACGGCCGCCGCACGGTGAACAACATTAACCAGCTAATCGAGCGCTGCCTGCAGGCCGAGAAATTCGATGATGATGAAATCATTTCTCATTTTGAAAACTTTTCGGTCGATGCCCTGATCGAGGAGGTGCTCTCCCGCCTGCCCGACCGGCCACGGGTGAGCGTTGAGCAGGCCGGATCCATGACAGTCAGCAGCGACTGGCAGATTTTCAAATCAGTGCTATCCAACCTGGTTGACAATGCATTAAAGTATTCCCCAGCGGAAAGTACTGTGCACCTGCGCGTCAGGCCGGGCACGCTCGACGGCCGCGCCGGCTGCGAGATCAGTGTCGAGAACCTCGTCCAGAGCGGACCGACTTCTCCAGGTTTTCCGGATCGTGACGAATTATTCAAGAAATACTACCGTGCCGATGGCGCGAGAAAACATTCCGGCTCGGGCCTTGGCCTTTACCTGGTCGCCAATTTCATGCGACTGCTGAAGGGTGAAGTCCGTTACGAGCCGCTGGAGAAAAGTGTCAGGTTCACCGTATGCCTTCCAAGCTGAACATTACTGTCGTCGAAGATCATGATGCGCTGCGTGCCGTCACCATAGAGGCGCTGCGCCAGCAGGGTCACAAGGTGCAGGGCATTGCCTGCGCCGAGGCGATTGACGACGAGGCGGCAAGCGCTCCCTCCGACCTGTTCATCATCGATCTGAATCTGCCGGGCGAGGATGGCTTGTCGCTGTCCAAGCGCATCCGTCGTGGCAATCCCCGCGCCGGCATCATCATGGCCACCGGCCGCACGCATGTGGGTGACCGTATTGCCGGCTACGAAAACGGGGCGGACGTTTATCTGTCCAAGCCGGTCGAAATGGAAGAGTTGCTGGCAGCCGTCTCGGCCGTCAGCCGTCGGGCCGACATGTGGCAATCCAAGCCGCAGCTTGATGGCGAAGAGGGTTTTACGGTTGATTCGCGCTCACTGACCCTGTCGGGTCCGAAGGGCGTGATCGTGATTTCGACCAGCGAACTGCGGATGCTGGTCGCATTTTCGACCAGCCATGCCCGGCAGCTTGAGTACTGGCAGATCATGGAACTGCTCGGGCACTCGCCCGATGATTTCCGCAAAGCCAGCCTGGAAGTGAAGATCGTGCGCCTGCGCAAAAAGCTGGTGCAGGTGGGCGCTGAACTGAGCTGCCTGCGCTCGATACGGCTGATCGGGTATCAGCTCTGCATTTCCGTGAAGATCACTTAGTTACCGCGACTCGAACCAAATGTCAGCGCGCCGCCATCTGCGAACTGTTCTGACGGTGATGGCGACGAATCAGAGCGCCGGGCAATCCCCCATGTTTAACGAACGCCTGAACTAGCGTTGTGCAGCCATGGCCAGCCGCTGATTGGGGTTCATGCCGCCCAATGCTGTCTTCAGTATAAAGGTCACACTGACGGATCAGAGCGGCAAGACGGAGTCCAAGACAGTGACCTTGCAAGTGAATCAGCCGGAGCAGATCTCTAAAAATCCATAATCGCGCAGTGATCCGGTGCGGTTCATGAAACGTGTAAACCTGGGAGGCGGAGTATGAGTGTAGGAATGGGGATGCAGCGATGGAGCCTAATGCCAATCATGGCGCTGGTGATGGCAGCGGGCCTCAGTCTGCCCGGTATGGCACAGGCGCTGACGCCCGAGCAAATCATCACTGCGCTCCAGCGGCCGGAGAACAGTACCGGCAACATCGCCGATGCGGTCGAAGAAGCGACCGGCGCGCGTGGCTGGATGTCTGCTGACGTGAAGCCGATTTACGATGCGCGCATTGTCGGCCGCGCCGCAACTGCGCTGATGCGTCCGGTACTGAAGAATGACAACCGCAAGTACCAGAACCATATTCTCGATATTCTCGATGAAGCGCCCGCAGGCTCCGTGCTGGTGTACGTGATGGAGGACGGGCTGGAAATCGCCGCAATGGGCAATCTGATGGGAAC
>JBILCO010000278.1:0-3181 GCA_044353075.1 Burkholderiaceae bacterium | reverse complement strand
CGCGGTGATTGATGGAGCGGTGCGTGATATCACTGAGCTGCGACGTCTGCAGTTTCCGGTCTGGTCGCGGCGCGTGAGCCCGGCGACTTCGGTCGGCCGCATGATCAGTGTAGACAAGCAGATTCCGGTCAAATGCGGAGAGATCATGGTGCATCCCGGCGACTACATCGTCGCCGACGCGGATGGCGTGGTCGTGGTGCCGGCAGCATCGGCAGCAGCGGTCGTTGATCTGCTGAAAAAATATGATGAGAAGGAATCAAAAATGATTCCCATCATCGAGCGGGAAAAATCGATGCGCAAGGCGCTGGAGCAGTACAACCGTTATTGAGCGTGAAAATCGGCGGCACAAGCGCTGTGCCGATCCGAAAAAAAAAGACCGCCCGCCCGCGATGATGATGAATCAGCGATCTGTAACTTCGATCAGGATTTCGTTACGACGTCGCCAGGGTAGCGTGAACGGATCGTTATAGCGCGCTACTTGCGGCACACCCTTGATCACCAGCTGGCGGGCGGCTGCCCATTGCTGCAGCTTTTCGGTGTTTTCGCGGATGGCTGCTGCCGTGGTCCACCCGCTGAAACGGATGGCGACGACTTCATGCGCTTCTACCCGTCGCAAGTTGACTTGCGAGTTATTCGGACGGGGCAGGGTGTCGAGTTTTTCATCACTCGGCAGAACGAAATGCAGACGCCAGCCCGTTTCGGCGGGCGTGACGGTCACCGGCGCCGTCATTGCGATTTTCCTGCTGTTACCCGAGTCGCTCACATTGTCGCCAAAGATGTAGGAGGCGATACGCCGGAAGCCAGTCCGGCTCGCCGCATCAAAGTCACCGGGCAACACCGTCTCTGCGACGACAAAAGCCGCGTAACGGCGGTGTTCGAAAGGGGCTTCGGAAATCAGGATCTGGTATGCAGGTTCTTCAACAGCCATGGCAGTCCCTGGTTGGATCAGTATGGAAAAAAACAAGGCGAAAACTATCTTCAGGGACAGGTGTGCACGTTGATGCAGCGAAGCGAAAAAATCTGATGTCACGCAGCGGATCTTCCCGGTCGCCAACTCAGACCAGACGTTCCTGCATCCATCGCCACAATACGTTGAAAACATCGTTGCGGTTTGTTTCATTGAAGTTTTCATGAAAATTCTCCGGAAAATAAAGCAGTGTCCGAAGTGGTTCGGGGATGGTGTCGAGCATCTGACGACTGATGCTGGCGTCGGCCAGCCTGTCGTCACCGGCGATCACGGCAAACACGGGATGCTGCCAACCCGCCAGATTCCTGCCCAACGCTGATTGGGCTTGTAGCAGGCTGCGACCAAAACGCAGGCTGGCTTCGCTGGCACGCCGCTGTGATTTTTCATCTTCTCGGTGGCGCTGGCTAATCACTGTGTCATGTGTGAGCCATTCGGTCAGTGATGCCATCGGTACCTTCGCCGTCGGAAACAGCGTCGCCAGAATATGCGAGAGGCGAATCACCAGCGGCGATACCGGTATCGCATTGGCATAATAAGGTGAGGATAGCACCACACCGCGCAGCGCATACTTGCTTAGACGGCCCGAGATTTCCATGTGTGTGGCAATCAGCGCACCCATGGAATGGCCCATCAGGAAGACCGGCAGCTGTGGCCAGGTTGTATGCACCCAGTCCAGCATGCGCGTGGCATCGTCGATAAAAACTTCAAAGCCAGGGATGTCGATACGCTTCTTGCGACCATGGCCGGTCAGATCGAAGCTGACTGTTGTGACGCCGGCGTCCCGAAAATACGCTCCGACGGTTTCATAGTCGCCCGAGTGGGCCATGCCACCGTGAATGGCGAGGATCACAGCGCTCGGTTGGGGCGCTTCCCAGAGGCGTACGGTGTGCTCGTCATCGGTGAAAGGCAGTTGAAGCACGCGGTCTTCGGCATAAAGGGGGCTGGTCATGGCGTCTTGTCAGTCAGGGTAGGTGACCGCGATGTCAGTCGTTGAATTCATCGCTGCGGGCAAGCGCGGTGTCATCACGCGTTTGTAGAGCGGCGGTAGCATCGCCATCAGCGCCATGCCCGCGTAGCCTGTTGGCATTTGTGGCGAGAGCGGCGAGCGATAAAGTTCGTCGCAGTCGAGCGAGGGTTCGATGTGATGTGCGGCGTGACGTGGCAGGTTGAAGAGCATCGCGTCGGCGACACGGTTGGCGCAGTCCCAGGTGTGCGCGGTGCCCATGCGCTCGGGCTTGCCGTTGACGGTGGTGCGTAGCAGACCCCAGTGCTCGACGTAGTCGATGGAACCGACGAGGAGTAGCGCGAGCATCGACTGGACGACGCAAAACACCAGCGTTTTGGGGCCACCTACCACGAACATGAGCGCATACAGCGCAGTGGTTGCAGCCAGTAGTGCCACGGCCTCGTTGAACATTCCCGGACGCGTGCGTGACAGACGCACCGCATCCACCAAGATGCCGCTGAAGTAGCGCGGCAGGAAGGCCCACAAGCCTTCGTGCCGGCGCGCAGTGGCCGGATCGTCGTGCGTCGCTGCTGCCCGGTGGTGGCCGCGATTGTGCTCGATCACATAATGACCAAAGCCTACCGAGAGCAGCAGCAGCCGGGCCAGTGCCCGATCAATGAGCGCGCGGCGATGTCCGAGTTCGTGCGCCAGCACGATGCCGATACCACCCAAGACGTAGCCGCACGAGAGCGCCAGCCAGATCAGGTCCAGCCAGTCGAGCAGGGGCGCCTGCGTGGCAAGCCCCAGGCTGATCAAGATTGCCAGCGCGATCACCAGCCGGGGAAAACCCCTCGCCCAGCGAGGCCGGGTGCCCGTGGCGTTGCCCGGTCCTACCCACCATTCGGCCAGCGGCAGCACCACCGCGGCGACCACCACGGTCAGGCCATACCAGCCGCTGACCCATGCGAGCAGCGGGGACAAGGTGAAGGAGAGCGGCAGGATCAGATGCATGAGGTTGAATTCATGGAAGAGATGAACCGGGTCGATTGTATGTCAATGGCCGGGTGGATTGATTTTGCAGATTTGTTTTGGAGAAGGTTTTTATTTTTATGCAACGGGTTGCGCGCGATCATCCGTTATGTTCCCGTTTGGCCTGATTCTGTATCGTCTTTGATCCCGCTCACATCGCATGAGAACACCAGCACATACTGTATGAAAAACTTTGTTCAGCTTATTGGCAGATACTGGTCACTTTACAGTCCTTTTTT